>NZ_KV799324.1:0-9066 GCF_001809925.1 Corynebacterium sp. HMSC064H12
ACACCCCACCCAAAGACACAAAACCCCAGGTAAAATAGCGAAAACCACCACAAGCCACCACAGGAGAATCACTCCTTACGGTTCTGAAGCATCCAGAACCGAAGACTTGCGATGGTTTTCCGCACCGCGCGTTTAACTAGCACCGTGCGCTTAGCCGTTAGCCATTGACCAGAGGCCAACAATCACTAGCTAACCCGTTCAACAGAAGCGCCAAGAGAATTGAGTGTCTCTACGAAGCCCGGGTAGCCACGGTCGATGTGATAGACATCGTGCACCTCAGTGACGTCACCTTCTTCAGTACACAGCCCAGCAAGCACTAGTCCCGCTCCGGCGCGAATGTCCGAAGACCACACAGGTGCGGAACTCAGCGTTTTCTTTCCGCGAATCATCACGTGGTGGCCATCGATAGTCGCGTCCGTGCCGAGGCGAATCATCTCGTCGACAAACCGGAAGCGCGACTCAAAAACGTTCTCGGTAAGCACTGACGTCCCTTCGGACACCGCGGACAGAGCAATGGCCATGGGCTGCATGTCCGTCGGAAAGCCTGGGTATGGCAGCGTTTGATAGTTCACACCCTGCGGACGCCTGTCCATACGCACGCGGAAGCCCTGCGGGTAGGTCTCGACCTGAGCGCCTGCGTTCTTCAGTTTTTCCAGAGGAAGGTGCAGGTACTTAGGGTTAATGCCAACGACCGTAATATCGCCGCCGGTCATCGCTGCAGCATAAGCCCAGGTCCCTGCGATAATTCGGTCGCCGACAACCTTGTGCTCAGTCGGGTGCAGCTTCTCTACGCCCTCAACCGTGATGGTGTTAGATCCCGCACCCGAAATCTTGGCGCCCATCTCCACGAGCATCTCGCACAGGTCGACAATTTCGGGCTCACGGGCGGCGTTATCCAGCACAGTCGTACCTTCCGCTAGTACGGCCGCGGTCAGAATATTCTCGGTCGCGCCGACGGACGGGAAGTCCAGCTTGATGTTCGCCCCCTTGAGTCGCCCCGCCTCAGCCACCACGCAACCGTGGTGAATATAGGTGCGTGCTCCCAATTTCTCCAGGCCAGCCTGATGCATGTCCAGCGGGCGGGAACCAATAGCGTCACCACCGGGCAGTGCGACAATCGCGTTACGGGTACGCGCCGTCAGCGGCCCGAGCACACAGACCGAAGCGCGGAACTGGCGCACGGCATCGAAGTCAGCGTGATGCGAGAGTTCTTCGGGCACCGTGATTTCAATCCGGTCGCCCTCGCGCGTCACGGAGCAGCCGAGACCTTCGAGGACTTTTTGCATCAATGGCACGTCGTCAATTTCAGGGCAGTTCGTCAGTACTGTCGTGCCCTCGGCGAGAAGCGCCGCACCCATCAGTTTCAGAACCGAGTTCTTCGCCCCGGAAATCTGAACCTGACCATTTAGCGTCGCTCCGCCTTTAACCAGAAATCGCTCATTTCCCACTCCCCCAGCCAACCACATTTCGCAATATCGCGCTTAGGCTTGAAGCTATGAGCGTTCATCTAACTCGCATTTACACTCGCACCGGCGACGACGGCACCACTGGATTATCCGATTTCAGCCGCGTTCCCAAGGATGATTCTCGCCTTATCGCCTACGCCACGTGCGAGGAGGCCAACGCCGCACTCGGCCAGGCGCTCAGTTTCGGCACGCTTGACGACGAAATCTCGGCTGTCATTCGCTACGTGCAGAATGACCTATTTGATGCCGGAGCCGACCTGGCAACACCTATTGAAGAAAACCCGAAGTACCCGCCGTTGCGTATCGAGCCGGATTACATCGAGCGACTCGAGCACTGGTGCGACCAATTCAATGAACAACTGCCGAAACTGGATTCCTTCATCCTCCCGGGAGGCACACCAGCCGCAGCACTGCTACACACAGCTCGGGTGATTACTCGCCGAGCCGAGCGTGCAGCATGGGCTGCCTGCCGCGAATTTCCCGAAACCACCTCAGTCCTACCGGCGAAGTATCTCAATCGCCTGTCTGACCTGTTGTTTATTCTTTCGAGAGTGGCCAATGACGGAAACGACGTTAAGTGGATCCCCGGTGGTGAGCGCGAAGCCCAGCGGCAAGCAGGGGGTAAGTAGCGGAGCAAGTAGCAGAACTGACTACCCCAATACCCGCGGGTTTGGGCGCAAAGGAACCGTCGTCAAGCGGTTTACGGCAGTGCGCCGATGCGACGGGCCGCGTTGACGGCCTCGTAGCGAGTATGGGCGCCCAGCTTGCGCATTACGGAGCGGAGGTAGGACTTAACCGTCTCGGCACCGATGCCCATTTCCTCTGCGGCCTCGACGTTGGTGTGACCGAGGGCGACACAGGCGAGAACATCGAGCTCACGAGCCGACAGCTTGGTGGTCTGCTTGACGCGAACCGGGGTGACCATCTGGTCACAGAGCACCTCGAGTTCCTGGCGCAGCTTCTCGTCATCCACACGGTTAGCGAGCATGCGCAGCTTGGAGTGCGTGGAACGAACCTGCTCCCACTCAGCGCCATTCATGATGCGGCCGCCCTTACCGTTGCCAGAACGATCCATGTTGCGGCAGGCATCGACGACAGCGAGGTCCTGCTCCAGGCAACGGGCGGTCATTGTGACCTCTTCAAGAACCTTGTCCCCCAGGCGCACCGAGGAGTGCACGCCACCGTAGAGCACGCCACGGACAAGACGCGAAACGATCACCGGCACGGCGACCAGCGAGTGCAGGCCTTCGTCACGAATCTTGTCGTCATACTCATGGGTAATAACCTTGGCGCGCAGGTAGTCACTGACACCCACCGGGCGGCGCGTGGCCAACACGCGACCACCGACACCCGCACCCGATTCCACAGTCAGATTCTGCAGGGCCGGAGTACGCAGGCCAACCCAGTTGTTGATCTGCATCTTAGAGTTATCGGTGACTTCCGCATACATTGTGACCGGAATACCAGTCGCATTCTTTAGGGCGACCAAGGACGACTTAATAACCTCATTGTCGTCCAGAATGCGGTGGGGATCCATCTCGCGTCCTCCTGCGTAACGGGCAAATTGCTTCACTGGCACCCACAGAGGCACCATCAGCCTGTGACTTCGCGCCGACTTACACTCCTACGAAATGGCCAACTACCGCTCAGCGGCCACTGACCCTTTCGGGGGCTGTAAACCGTACAAAGTAGATAGTACCCTCCGAACGGGTACACCTGCATTAAGGCATCCGTCACACAATCTTAGGAAACAACTAGGTTTCTCTACAAGTACGTAAAGAAAATACCAGGATAAATCCTGTCATTAGCCCCGCCTCGGCCGAATAAATACAAGGCAGGGGGTAGCTATTTTTCCGCTAACAAACTGCGTGAATGTTAATAACAGAGGGTAATGAACGGCGTTTTACCCCCAATGCGGACATTTTCGAAAAAGACCTTCGCTTATTTTGCATCGTGCGCTATTGTCATACATGCAACAGGTTTTGTTGAGTTCCACTTTCAATGCTACGTCCTCCACGTGGTTGTCCGAAGGTGGTGCACAGCAAACGCAAGAGGGAATCCGGTGCAATTCCGGAACTGTCCCGCAGCGGTAATCTGGAACAAAATTCGCCAACGGCACTGAGGTTATTTCAACCTTGGGAAGCGGCGAAAAGTAGGAAAATTGATAATAAGGATCTGCACGTAAGCATTGAAGCTTGCGGCAGTCGTCATCCCCTTATTGTCGGTCACGCCAGAAAGTCCGAATACCTGCCTGATGCGCCGAGGGCACTGCAAAGTGTCACGGCCACGGAGATCGCCCGCGGACAGGTGTGACGTGAAATGGAAGCGAAGAAATGCGACAGCTTCGCCTATATTTCTAGGCCTATTTTCATAGGCATTACGCCCTGCCCGCGGGCGTTTTTCTCATTTTTAGCGCGGTTTAGCTGCACATATCGATGAGCTATTCACCAACCAAGCCACTCGCCTAAACATCCTCTGGATGGCACACATCTCGCCCAATCGCCTTGGAGACCACGGGCGCCCAGGGCAAAGCCAGTCGAGCATGTTCGACCAACCGTCGATCGGCCAAAATTTCTTCCTTGGCGCCGACGCGCAGTTTGCCGTCGGCAAGCACCGCTGCCCTATCGGCGAAATTCCACGCGAAGTCGATGTCGTGCGTGGCGACGACGACGGCAGTGCTCTGATCGCGCAATTGATTGAGCGTGTGTGCAAGCTTTCGGGTCGCCTGCGGATCGAGGCCGGCGGAGGGCTCGTCGAGAAGCAGCACACGCGGATGCATCGCCAGCGCACCAGCGAGAGCGACGCGCTTGCGCTGACCATAGGAAAGCTGGTGCGGAACGCGTTCGGCGAGATCGGTGATCTCGGCGGTACCTAGAGCCTGCCGGACGCGCCGTTCGACTTCCTCGTTCTTAAGCCCCAGGTTGACGGGACCGAACGAGACGTCTGCAAACACGCTAGCCGCGAAGATTTGCTCATCCGGATCCTGCGTGACCATCTGCACTGAGCGACGGACCGCATTGCGGCCGTGCCGGGAGTACGTGTAGACGGTGCCGTCAAGGCGGACCTCACCACTATTGGGCTTAGACGCTCCCGCGAGCATACGCAACAGCGTGGACTTGCCCGAACCGTTTGCCCCCAACAGCGCTAGGCGCTCGCCACCCGAAATTGCCAGATCCACGCCTTTCAGAACGTGGGTTTCGTCGTAAGCGTATGTAACTGCAGCCGCTTCGACAATGACACCGTTGGCACCATGTACGTGATCAGCGCGATTTTTCCTGCTGCTCGACATCCCTATACACCCCATTTCAGCAGCGCCCAGGCCGCAATCAACGACAAAAGTAATGCACTGGATATCGCGATGAACTTCGGCTGCCTGGGCCGCGAAATCACCAGTACTTTCATTGCGCTCGGATCGGCGCGCAGCTCGATTCCCTCTTGCATCTTGCGCGCGCGGGTAAAGGCAATTACAAAGAGGCTGGCGGACTGTGCCGCTACATCTCGGATCATCGCCCGGCGCGTGGAGTGTCCCAAGCGTCGTGCTTGCGCTTCCGTCATCGAGTGTGCGGAGTGAATCAGCACGCCGGTCATCCGGTAAATCACCTCGGCGAGGTACGTCAAGTATCGCGGCAAGCCGTGCTTGTCGAGCCAGGCAATGAGCTCCGAAATCGGAGTGGTCAGCGCAAAGACCATCGTGCAGCTGATACCCGCAAACGAACGCATCACAACCTGCGCCATTCGCTGCGGGCCATCCGGCGACCACGCGAGACCGTCGGGAGTAAGCGCTACCAAAAGCGGAAACGCGCCGACGAGCACAAAAGCCGCCGGTGCCAGCACCATTGCCACATACAGCTTGCGGGGCACTCGGGCTATGTACGCAATAGACCAAGCAATGACCGCAATGACAGGCGCAAAGGGAATTGGCGGTAGCGCAACCGCCAGAATCAGCAGCCCACCGAGCAGCAGAATCTTTTCACCCACGTTGCGGCGTGCCCAAGCGCTGCGCGCCGCTGCAGCTTCTAGCGCATTCACTGCTCTTTCTCGCGCTTGTCCGAACGCGCAGCAGCCTTCCCTCGGTAGAAGCCAATAACGTAGAACAGGACGCCAGCACCGATAACGGCCTGGAGCGCGAACAGACCCGACTCGACCTCACCCGGCAGCTCGCCGACGAGTGGCTCGAACCACGGCTCGTAGTTCGGGTCGATTTCCTGAATTGTCTCCGTAGCGGTGGCATCAGTGCCGGCGAACGGCTCCTCGGCGTCGTCGTCCCCGTAGTTGAAGAACAGCGGGAACATGGCAATTACGACTACCAGGACAATGAGACCAACGCTGACCCACACGGAGTTCTTCTTCGGCTGGCTAGCTGCCTGTGCGTCGACAATCTGCGCGTTGTTTTTTGCATTCATAATCGTGCTCTCTTTCGCTTCTTTTCGCTTGACGACGGCTACTGCTTCTGGCCAGATACGGATGCAGCTGCCGCATTCTGCGAAGTGACAGATCCTGCAACAGCGTCAGCCGTGGCTTCTGCAGCTTTCGCCTCCAGCGCCGGTGCTGGCGCATCACCGAAGCGGGACAGGAAGCCGAGATCGAGGAGCTCAGAATGTGCCACGGCCAGCAGGGTGCGCATGAGAATGACGGTGACCAGAGCCTCGATGATCGCCAGCGGAATCTGCGTGATAGCGAACAGGCCGAGGAATGTAGCCAGAGCGCCGCCGACACCGCCCGGGTTTGCCGGGTGTGCAAGAGCGAGCTGCACGGAGGTCACAACATAGGTGGAGAGGTCAGCGAAGAACGCTGCCATAAACACACCTGGTAGTAGGCCTCCGCCGAGCTTTCGAGTCAATACGTAGAAGGCGTAGCCAACCCACGGGCCGACGATTGCCATGGAGAAGATGTTCGCACCGAGCGTCGTAATGCCGCCGTGAGCGAGCAAGATTGCTTGGAAGAGCAACACGATGGAGCCAAGCAGCGCCATCACCGGAGGTTTGAAGATTACAGCACCAAAACCTGTACCTGTCGGGTGCGAAGTGGAACCCGTCACAGATGGAATCTTGATTGCGGAGAGCACGAAGGTAAACGCACCAGCAGCACCGAGCAGCATGCCGCTACCGGGATGTTCTTTCATAGTGCGCTTGACTTGAATTGCGCCGTGAATGACAAAGGGAGCGGCAGCTACACCCCACCCAATGCAATGAGTGACTGGGAGAAATCCCTCAGCAATATGCATGATGTAAATCATCTTTCTACGGCGCTATTCACCTCGACAGCACCGCTCGACCGCCAATCCGCGGACGCGAATTGGATGATTTACAGTCGGTCTCCTGGCTGATGGGCTGAGGAAAGCTTCACACTTCTATTAATGCCTCGCCTCCTTCCCCAAAGGTTTGAGTCCCTCTGAGTGGCTTCGACGAAGCACCGCAATCGCTGAGTCCATTGTCTGCGTTTTTCGGTTATCACATATAACCGCTGTGCAGATAAGGGCCGCAATCGCACCCAATCACAGTGGCGAGGGCCGCTGCCTATTCACAAGGCATTCCCGTGCACTGTAAATCACGTCTCAGAATAGTGGATTCTAAGAAACTTTAATGCTCTTTACCCTCACAATGGAGGTAAGGACGAGCGAGGCAATGAGACAGCGTTAACGTGGCAATAGCAGGGGCATTGCGAAAATAGCGGTGCGACTGCGACGGCGCCGGCCGCGGCGACTATGACGGTGGCGGCACCGGAACTGACAGCTTCCACTTCCCTACGCAAGCCATAAAATAGACGAACTGGTCTGTACTAATTGCAGGATCAGGCGTACACTACGGCTACACGCGAAAACTCATTAGGAAGTCCTCTGTGATTTCCGGAATGGATAAGATTAATGACTATTTATAACGATGTCACTGAACTGATCGGCAACACCCCGCTGGTTAAGCTCAACCGTATTACCGAGGGCCTGCCGGGCAACGTGATTGCCAAGCTGGAGTTTTACAACCCTGCCAACTCGGTCAAGGACCGCATCGGCAACGCAATTATCGATGCCGCCGAGCGCTCTGGCGAGCTCAAGCCGGGCGGAACCATCGTCGAGGGTACCTCGGGCAACACCGGTATCGCGCTGGCAATGGTCGGCGCAGCCCGCGGTTACAAGGTCATTCTCACTATGCCGGACACCATGAGCCAGGAGCGCCGCGTCGTTCTGCGCGCATTCGGCGCTGAGCTTGTACTCACCCCGGGCGCAGATGGTATGCGCGGTGCTGTCGATAAGGCCAACGAAATCGTGGCTAACACCGACAATGCAATCCTGGCTTCCCAGTTCGCCAACCCGGCCAACCCGGCTATCCACGAGGCAACCACTGGTGAAGAAATCTGGGAAGCTGCCGACGGCAAGGTTGATTACTTCGTGGCTGGTGTCGGCACCGGCGGCACCATTACCGGTGCTGGTCGCACGCTGAAGAAGCACAACTCGGACATCAAGCTGGTGGCCGTTGAGCCGAAGGCCTCCCCACTGCTGACCGAGGGCACCGCCGGCCCGCATAAGATTCAGGGCCTGGGCGCAAACTTTGTCCCAGAGGTTCTCGATCAGGAGCTTCTCGACGAGATTATTGCGGTTACCAACGAGGACGCTATTGAGGTCTCCCGCAAGGTCGCTGCAGCCGAGGGCATCCTCGGCGGCATTTCCGCCGGTGCAAACATCAAGGCTGCTCTCGAGATTGCAGCCCGCCCGGAGGCTGAGGGCAAGAATATCGTCGTGATTGTCCCTGACTTCGGCGAGCGCTACGTCTCCTCCATCCTGTACGAGGACCTGCGCGACTAAAACCAAGCGCTATAAGCGCCCGTAACCTTCTCTGCAGAGCCCGCTAGCTGGCACTTTCCGCCGGCAAGCGGGTTTTTGCATTGCCGACACTTCCGACCAGATAGAATTGACGCCCATGAGTGACTTTTTCCGAATCCTCAAAGAGGATCTGGACAATGCCCGTGCGCATGACCCAGCTGCTCGCAGTGATGTAGAAAATGCCATTGTCTACTCCGGTCTACACGCAATCTGGATTCACCGATTCTCGCACCGCCTCTGGAAACGAGGCGGGATTTTCAAGGGCATTGCACGAGTACTCGCACAGTTTTCCCGTTGGCTGACTGGTATTGAGATTCACCCGGGCGCTCAAATTGGCCGGAGGTTTTTCATCGACCACGGCATGGGCATCGTCATTGGTGAAACTGCAGAGATTGGTGACGGCTGCATGCTCTACCACGGCGTGACACTCGGCGGCCGCTCACTGGAGAAGGTAAAACGCCACCCAACTCTGGAGGACAACGTCACCGTCGGGGCAGGCGCGAAAGTCCTTGGCCCGATCACAATTGGTGCTGGCTCGTCGATTGGCGCCAACTCCGTGGTCACCCACAGCTGCCCACCCGATTCCATCGTGATAGGAATTCCGGGCCGCGTACGCCCTGCCAAGCCCGGCGAACACAAGCCGTTGTGCGATCCGGCGGTGTACGTCCAGGGTGACGGGGACTTCATCTAGCTCGACCCTAAAACTAGTTCTACATACATAAGCCGACCGGCTGCTCTTGCTATCGTGAGCAGCGGGTTAAGTAGCAAAAAGTGTGTCCGCTCGGC
>NZ_KV799325.1:0-41845 GCF_001809925.1 Corynebacterium sp. HMSC064H12
CCCGGAAAAGACACACTTTTCTTTACTTAACCCGGTACTGCGAACCACTCGCCGCATAAGAAAAGCCCCTCGCTGGAACGAGGGGCAAAGCAGACCACAAAGGTCAACCAAAAGACATAAGAAAGGATACCACAGTGAGTATCACCCCGTTCAACTTCCAAGGCAAGGAAGTCCGCGTCATTGCCGATGATCCGGAAAAGCCACTCTGGGTAGCGCGCGACGTAGCAACAGCGCTCGGATACAAGAACACCTCCGACGCAATTAAGCGCCACTGCAAGGGGGTCGCGAATCACTACCCCCTTCAGACCGTCGGCGGGATGCAGAATGTCCGAGTCATTGCCGAACCAGACCTCTACCGCCTGATTGTTGGCAGCGACCTGGACACAGCGCAGGAATTCGAGCGCATGGTGTTCGAAGAAGTCCTGCCGTCAATTCGCAAGCACGGCGCATACATGACCCCTGAAGCCATCGAAAAAGCGCTCACTAACCCAGACACCATTATCCAACTCGCCACAACCCTCAAGGAAGAGCAGGCGCGGCGCGCAGAGCTCGAAGCGCAGGCGAAGGAGAACGCCCCGAAGGTTCTGTTCGCTAACGCGGTCGCAACCGCCAAGACGGACATTCTTGTCGGCGACCTGGCCAAGATCCTGAAGGGTAACGGCATTGAGGTAGGGGCGAACCGATTGTTCAAGTGGTTGCGCGAGAACGGATTCCTCATTGCCCGTAAGGGGACGGATTGGAACATGCCGACGCAGAAGTCGATGGAGCTTGGTTTGTTTCGCGTGAAGGAGACGGTGATTCAGCACTCGGATGGACATGTTGGTGTGAGTAAGACGTCGAAGGTGACTGGTAAGGGGCAGGAGTACTTTGTCAGCCGGTTTATGGACGGGCGATTCACGATTGAGGACGTGGCGTGATGGGTCTTGATGGCAGCAAGTTTTACGAGCGGGTTGCTGAGGCGGTGCTTCATGCGTGTTTGGCGGCGTCGTATGTGGGTGATGTGCCGGAGAGGTATCAGGCTGAGCGTTTGGCGTTGACGAATTTGCCTAATGGGGCTGTGGTTGCCGGGTTTGATGGCGGCGTTCGGTTTTGTCCGGTGGCTTTGAAGGTGTCTATGTCGCCGGAGGAAGTGGTTGAGGAGTGCCGCGAGATTGATGAGATGCCTGATGATTTTCAGGTTCCGGACGTGGTTGAGGGCCGTTGGGTGGATAGCTGGGGGGATAGGTTTTCGACGGCGGCCCTTGTTGATGCGCATTTTTATGCTTGCGGTATTGCGTGGCTGGATACGCGGGCGGATTCGCCGGAGTGGGTGCCGCTGGTTGATTACTCGGCGTTTGAGTAGGTGTGCGTCACTGTGACGTAAGCAGCCCTTGAGGTAGTCAGGCCTCCGTGGTTGGTTCGATGCCACCTGTGGGCGCTGGAAATAGAACACTTGTTCGGTTTCCGTGTGTTATTTGAAGAATTTCATAGGTCGGTGCTGATACTGGCGCGGCGAGCATGGTGTGTAGATTGCGATGACCCGCGCAAGCCGGAGGGCAGGAACTCAGGTGATGTACCTGGAGGTAACGCGCGCCGACCATAAATAAACCTACTCAAGGGTCTTGAAGCCGGTTTGCCCCTTTTGCCTTTTGGCTCGACAACGGAAGCGGGGGCGCGGGTTCGATTCCCGCCAAGACCACTAGGGCGCGTTAACAGCGCGGTTCGCGGAGCGCTGAAGCCTCATCCATGATGCGTTTCACAGTCACATCCTGCCGCTAGATGCGTGCTGCGCGCCCTCCTACGTAAAAGAAATGGCCTGCCCGTGCTGCAACACGAGCAGGCCTGTTAATCCCTACTGTCCCCAAGAAAGGATTCCCCAATGACTATAGCACTCACGGTGAAGCAGGTCGCGGAGCGACTAGCCACCACAGAGTCCAGCGTTTACGGCTACGCGGACCGTAAGCGTGACCCGCTACCGCTGTACCGCCTGGGGGAGACCCGTGGTGGGTTGCGTATTGATGAGCCGGATTTGGAGGCGTGGATTCAGCGTCGGAAGGAGGAGAAGCGATGAGCCAGCATGATGACCTTTTCGACCTGGTGGACGCGTGCGACCTGCGTGTGCCGGATAAGCGGACGTTTGATGAGCGCCCGGATTTGTTGGAGCTGTATACGCGGCGTCCGCGTCGTATCGAACCGCGTGGCGTGAAGTGGGATTGGGCAGCAACCGCGCTGTGTCTCACCTTCGGGACGCTTATCTTCATGGCACTGGTGATGTGCCTGTGAAAAAGACACAAAAAGACGCCATCGAACGCATCTACAGCCTCCTACTCGACGGGTACACCCGGCCGCCAATCCAACAACACTACGGAATCACCCGGCACAAAACGGAGAACCTACTATTCCGTGGCCGAATCACCGATGAAGTAGCTGAAAAGATCATGGGCACGCCTGGTGACCCTCCGATGACTCGGGACGTTCGGGCTGGCCGGGCGGTAGAGGAACTACCTCATTTCACTGCCGTGTTCGGTGATTTCAAGAAGGCTTGTGAGTATTTGGGCCAGTACTACGACGTGTCATCTCACGTCCTGGGGGAGTCGCAGAGGCCGTCGGCCAGGAAGATGCGCGCGTTGGTGAACGCTAACCGGCGTGCCAGGGCGAATCTGTTTCTTAGCAAGTTTGGGCTGGAGGAGGGTGACCTGTGAAGCGGACGTGTTGTGTGGAGGGCTGTAGCGCTCCTGCTGCTGCGTTGGGTGCGTGTACGACACACCTGGGGCTCAATGGTGGGCCGCGTGTGGTGCCGGTGCCCCTGGAAGAGAAATGGAAACAGCGGTCGCGTGGGCTATCCCGATCTGAGGAGGATTTCGCGGCGAAGCTGCGGGAGGTTCCTGGGCGTGCGTTGCCGGTGCCTGCTGGTGTGATGCCGTTTCGGACAGTGGTTTCGCCGGGGCGGGATTGTGACCGGATTGTGAAGCGGATTAATTGCTCGGTGGCGTGGTCTCGGTTGCCGGGGCGTTATCGGGCGCGGTCGCGGGATGGTGTTGTGTTTGCCGTGTGGCAGCCGGAGAAAGAAGTAGAGAAAGAGGTGGTGGCCGGTGAGGTCTCCAAAAGATATGCCTGAGACGGCTGCGAGTTTGAAACACAGCGAGGAGCGCAGCCCTGACCCGTGGGAGGTCGAGAAAGCACGGCTGAACGCGCTGACGGAGCAGGTCACACTGGTGTACCAGAAGATGCGGGGCGTGAGTTCTGATGACGCTATTGGGCTGACGGAGCTGGTGTTGAATCGCTTCGATGATGGGGTGAGGCCATGACGCTCCGTCGATTAACCGACGCTGAGCGCGCGCGGATTTTCAAGTTTCAGCCGACACCACTACCTCCTGCAGCTCCTGAGGTGAGTGGTGTTGCGTCGTGGATTGTTGTTTCCCCGTGGGCGCCAGATGAGGCTATCCGAATCATGTTTACGGAAAGTGGTGATTGGAGTGGGTGGGGTTGTGACGGCTGATTGCTTTAAACGCTTGGATAAGGCGAAGAAGCCTGTTCTCCAGGAGGAGGTTCCAGCGTCAAAGGTGCGGTTTGAGTACCGGCAACTGTGCCGCCAGATTTCCCCAACGCTCGCCCGTTTCCGCCTGTGTGAGCACTACGGATTCGAACCGTGGGAGGTCGCAGCGATCTTGTATTCGCCGGGTGATGACCGTGGCTGAGCGTATGTCTGGGGTGCGGTATCGGGCGCTGCACAACATCGATAAGTGGGGTTGCCTGCCGTATATCCGTGGCCTGGACGTTGACCGTCTGGAAAGCGCGATGTTGGTTGAGCGTGTTGGTTCTGGCCGGTCGTATCGGCTGACGGGGCTGGGGCGCGCCTTGTTGGAGCAGGAACGGAAGCTGCGTGAGCAGGAGGGCAGGAGATGAGTGCTGAGTTTCCGGAGGTGCGCCCGCCAGAAGGTAGGGAGTATCCGGAGGATGTTCTTTCCGCTGTGGCTGTTGGCTGCGGCGGTTTTTTGTTGGTTGTGGTCGCGGTGTTGGCTGCGGCCACGTTGTTTTAAGGACGGATAGATGAAGATTTTGAGTTTTGAGACTGAGGATGAGTGGCTTGCTGCTCGACGGCAGTACATCACAGCAACGATGATCGCCAGGCTTGCGCAGTCTCGGTCGGAGTGGCAGCGGGTGTGGGATGAGCGGGAACGCGGTTCGACGTTCCACGGCAACCGCTACACCGACTGGGGTAAAGAGCGTGAGCCGAAGATCGCTGAGTACATCCAGATGTTCACTGATAGCCGGTTTGAGCGGAACGAAGCCCTATTCGTGCATGAGGACGGTGTGAGTGCCGCCACCCCGGACATGGTGCTAGACGATGAGGGTCAGCTCATGCTGGCGGAGATTAAGACGGTGAAAGCTGAGATTGCTTGGTCGCGTCCGCCTGCTGGTTCGAATCCGCGTGATTTCATCCCCGGCAAGTATTACGACCAGGTGCAATGGCAGCTCTACGTGACGGGCTCGCATAGGTGTGTGTTTGCGTGGGAGCCGCATGATGATTTCTTCCCGCAGCCGGTTGAGTGGTGTCTGGTGGAGCGTGACGCTGATCGTGTGCGTGAGCTCTGCCAGGTTCGTGATGAGTTTTTGTCCGAGCAGTGGCGCGAGCAGGATGAGCGCCCTGGTGTGTCGCGTATTCTCAGCAGGCTGCATGAGGTGCGGTTGATGAAGCGCCCGCTTGATGAGGAAGAGCAGGAACTACTCGATGAGCTGCGTGAGTGCCTGGGTGATGAGGACACGGCGTTTGAGGACGCTGGGTTCAAGGTTTCCTGGACGCTCCCGAAGCCTCGTAAGACGTGGCAGAAGAAGGCGTTTGAGGAGGCGCACCCTGATTTGGTGGCGGAGTTCACTACAGAGGTTCCGGCTAAGACTAGGACGCTGCGCGTCACGGAGGTAAAGAACGATGCCTAAGTTTAATCCACAAGACTATTCGACCGTCGATGAGCGCCTACGACTGTTCTGGTCCGAGAACCCGAACGGGCGCATCAGCACCGACCCGACGCATATTGAGGGCGAGATTGGGGCGACGCGGTGGGTTGTCCGAGCGGAGGTGTATCGGGACGCTACCCAGTCGGAGCCGACTGCGACCGGCTACGCCTTCGAGGTGGATGGTACTGGCATGGCGAATCAGTCCAGCGCGCTTGAGAACTGCGAAACGTCCGCTATCGGACGCGCATTGGCTAACGCTGGCTACTCGGGTGATAAGCGGGCGAACCGGCAGGAGATGATGAAGGCCTTCGTGGTGCAGGCACGCGCTGAGATTGCGCAGGCCACGACGAAGGAGCAGCTTCAGGACTTGTGGCGGCAAGCGTCGGCTGCGGGCGCTCTAGACGCGCTCAAGGCGGAGATTGAGGCGAAGGTCGCGGAGCTGAACGGAGCGGGCAATGAGCCAGCCGGATAATTTCGAGCCACTCAACCCGGTGCAGGTTGAGCACCATCTGCGTGAGTTGTCGAACCGGATTGCTAAAGGCGTGCGGTACGTCAGTGAGCGTCAGTATGAGTTCGATGAGAAAGAGCGCCTGTATAAAAAGGCATTCGCTATTGCGTTTACAACGTCGGACGGCAGTGTTGAGGATCGTAAGCAGCATGCGGTGTTGGCGACTGGGGATGCGTGTGAGGCGCGTGACGTTGCCAAGGCCAGCCTGGACTACGCGAAAGACCTTGTGAAGTCGTACAGGGACGAGATGAGCTCATACCAGACGATTAGTGCGATGGTGCGGGCGATGTACTCAACGGCTGGGAGGGGTGAGGGTGCGTGAGTGAGCGTATGCCTCAGGAGGTTGTGGACGCGGTTCACGCCCGCGCTGGGTATGCGTGCGAGGCGATGGTTCCCCCGGTGTGTACTGGCGCGGGTGAGCATTTGCACCACAGGCAGTTGAGGTCGCAGGGCGGGGAACACACGGTAAATAACCTTGTCGCTATCTGTGCCGCATGCCATGAGTGGGCGCACCGCAACCCCAGGCAGGCGGAGGCGCGTGGGCTGATAGTCCGCAGCGTGCATGACCCGGACACTACGAAAGTCCGGTACCGAAACGGGGGTTACGTCCTTTTGGTGGATGTTGACCCTGAACACTACTGACCAGCAAAGCGCTGGTCATTTTTCATTTGAAGGAGAAGTAACCATGAAGAGCATCAATCATATTGTTGTCGATGGCAACGCGGTAGCGGATGCGGAACTGTTCGTCACCAAGACCGGAATTAGCATCTGCAAGTTCCGGCTTGCCCATAACCACAGGAAGAAGAACCAGCAGACAGGCCAGTGGGAGACAACAAACACGTCGTTCTGGAACGTGTCATACCTCGGCAACGACGCGGAGGCGCTGGTGTCGCAGATCAAGAAGGGCGCTCGCTGGCAGGTGGCGGGGCAGGTGGAGATTGAGCAGTGGGAAGACCGTGAGGGGAATAGGCAGCGGACTCCGAGCATTAAGGCTGATGTTGTGACGGAGGTTCCGAGTTTGCGTCCGAATGGTGCTGTGAATGGTGCTCCGGCGCGTGACCCGTGGAACAGCACCCCGCAGGGCGGTTTCCCACAGAACGAACAACCCCCGTTCTAGCCCACCGCCACCGAGCAACAAAGGAAGATTGATTCAACATGACTTGGTTCAAAGTCGATGACGGGTTTTGCGTGCACCCGAAAGTCGTTGGGCTAGACATGGCGGCACGCGGGTTATGGGTCACAGCAGGGTCGTGGTGCGCGCAGCAACTCACCGATGGAGTCATTGATGACCGTCAAATTCGGATGCTCGGCGGGACTAGGAAACAGGCCGAAAAACTTGTGTTAGCGGGTCTTTGGAGCCACGACGGAGCCGCGCCGAGCGCTCGGCGCTTCTTCTTCGAGGATTGGCGAGACTTTCAGCCAACGCGCGATGAGGTCACGTCGAAGCGCCAACAGGCACGCGAAAGAATGGCTAAAGCGCGGGCTAAAAAAGCCCCTACCAGCAAGGACGCTGAAATGTTCGCGCGAACAAACGCTGAACGTTCGCAAGAAGTTCGCTCAGAGGGATTGGGCGAACGTTCGCCTTACCCCGACCCGACCCGACCCGACCCGACCATTACCCTTACGGGTAATAAACATATGTCCGAAACAAGTTCGGACGGGCAGGGAAAGCCGAAGCGTTTTTCGTACCCTGCCGAGTTTGAGTCGTGGTGGCGGGCGTACCCGCGTCACCGCAACGCATCGAAGAAACAAGCACTCGAGTCATGGCGGAAAGCAACCAAGCAAATGCCGCCAGCCGAGCTGCAGTCGTTGACGGAACGCTACGCGGCGACTCACGGCATCTCTGACGAGTCGAAGATCCCGCATCCGACTACGTGGCTGAATCAGTGCCGTTGGGAAACCGTCGATGCCACAGACAAACCAGCAGCGCCACGCACCCCGATGGACAACAACACCATCGAAGCCTGGCTAGGCGAACCAATCAACGAACCAGACTTCGTAGACGCGGAGTTCTGGGAACACCCCAGCATTGAGGAGGCTGGACAATGACCCCCGATGAAAAGAAGAGGCTCGCTGCGATTGTTCTGCAGCGTGGCAAGAACCTTGCCCCTGACCGGTTTGTGGCTCCGAGTCCTGCTGTCACTGAGGCCTGGGGTGACGCTTTGGGGACGGTGAACATCCCGGTCGAGATTTGGTTAGAGGCGGTTGTGTTCTGGGCGATGCATGACCGTAGTGAGCGGATGGCGAAGCCGAGTGACATTGTCGCTGCTGCGCGTGATGTCCGTGACCGTTGGGAACGCGACCCACAGCGCCGACAGCTACTCGAGCAGTACAGGCTGGCGCGTCGTGAAGCCCGCGACGCAGCACTCGAGCGCGGGGAACTCCGACAGGTACGCACGATGCCGTCGATTGATGGTGTGCGGTGGCCGAATGGGGATGAGTCACGGCGTGATGTGGCTGTAGGGGAGTTGGGGCGTGGTAGTGGCGCATGAGCCGTCTTGAAGCTTTGTGGTGGGCGTATTGGATCGTGCCACCCACAACCCCAAGGGAGCGCCGGGCGTGGCGCACCTTGACTTACGTTCTTGACCGCGACCTGTATCGGGCGCGGTTTTGTCATGCAAGGAGAAACCAACGATGAGGTTTTTTGTTCCGGGGCACCCAGCCCCGCAAGGCTCGAAGCAGGCGTTCGTGCGCGGTAAACGCGCGGTGCTGGTGGAAGTCAGCAAGCGGGTGAAGCCGTGGCGTGAGGCCGTGCAGGACGCGGCCATCACTCACGGCTGCCAGTCGTTGAACGGGCCGGTGTCGGTGAAACTCACGTTTTTGATGCCGAGGCCGAAGGCCATGCCGAAGTCAGCACCGCTGACGATGTGTGCCCGCCCGGACGCAGACAAATTAGCGCGCGCTGTCCTCGACGGCATTACCGGCGTGTGCTTCGAGGACGATTCGCAGGTGACCCGGCTGCTGGTTGTGAAGCGGCGCGCAGGCACGGCAGAGGAACCGGGCGTGATGATCCATGTGGAGCAGGGGGAGGAGATTCCGAATGTTGCCTAAACGTCGATTTAAGGCGTTGAACCTTGGCATGCGGGTATGGGTGGCGCTCGGCCTGTCCTGGTCGCTCTACGAGCACGCTAGGGGGCAAAAATGAGCACAGACAACACGAACAACCACGAACACGACACTGATTTCCCATGCGCCACCTGCAACCGATGGTCAACCAACTGCTGCGGCCCCTGGGAAACACCCCAAGAACACGACGAGTAAAACCATGAACACCCACACACTCAAAGGCCTACGCCAACAATTCAAAGCCGTAGGCAAATTCCACACACCACCCGAACTCGTCGCCACCATCACCGCACTCGCCAAACAAAACCTGCACGGCGAAGCGCGCAACGTCTACGACCCCACCTGCGGAGCCGGAGACCTACTAGCAGCCTGGGACGACACACCCAAATACGGGCAAGACATCGACCAAGAAGCACTAGACGACGCAGAAGCCGCCCTCACCAACTTCACCGGCGTACACGGCGACACCCTCGCCAACCCCGCCTTCATGGACAAACGCTTCCACGTCATCGTCGCCAACCCACCATTCTCCATCGCATGGGAACCAACAGTGGACGAACGATTTATGTTCACCCCAACGATCCCCACCAAATCCAAAGCCGACTACGCCTTCATCCTCCACATCCTCCACCTACTCGACGACGACGGTGTCGCTGTGGTGATGGGGTTTCCCGGAATCCTCTACCGGGGAGGACGCGAAGGCAAGATACGCGCGTGGCTGGTGGAAGAAAACCTGATTAGCCACGTGGTGCGTATCCCCGGCGGCAAGTTTGAGGACACCAGCATCGAGACCTGCATCCTCGTTTTCAAGAAGTGCCGAACCTCCACCAGCGTCCAGTTCATCGACATGGAGCACGACCTGACGGAGGTCGTAGACCGGAAACAAATCCAGGCGGAGGATTACAACCTTTCCGTTCACACCTACGTCCAGCCTGCGGAACCAGAAGAGGAACCAGTCGATGAAGTGGCTTTGCAGGAGCAGGCGCGTTCCCAGATGCTGCAGCACCTGCGTAGTGACCTTGAGGTTGACGCGATGATTTGCCGAATCGCCGGTTTCACCGATCACGGTGAGTATCTTGACCGGATTGTTCGGCTGGTGGAAGAGCGCCGCACGGCATGACAAAAACACCACTACACCAGCTAGGAGAATTCAGCCGGGGCACACACTTCACCAAAAAAGACCTCACCGACAACGGCGGCCCCGCTATCCACTACGGGCAAATCACACACCTCGCACCCGTAGCCACGACAGCACCAGCACGTCTACCGGAACGCAAGTGGAACACCATCCGAAAAGCCATGCCCGGCGACCTACTCATCGCAGGCACCGCAATGGATACCGACGGCGTTGGCGCCGCCGCAGCGTGGGAAGGCGATGGGCCGGTGGCCGTTGACGCGAAAACCATCATTTTCCGCACTGACATGGATGCGGAACTACTAGCGCAGATGCTGGCGACCAGTGATGTGGCGAGACAGAAGGAGCGGTTCATCACTGGGGCTATGGCGAAGCGCATCACCGTGGAGCACCTGGGGCGCATTGAAGTGCCGGTACCAGAACCAGAGGAAGGCGCGGAAGCACTCGAAAAAATCACGCGGTTCCTTGCTCTCAAGGAGCAGGGGACGGAGAAGTTCCGTGCGTGTAGCACGGGTCGGATTAGGCAGCTGAGGTTTTACCGGAATGAGGTTTTGTATTTCCGGGAACTCGGCGGCATGGCACAAGAACACGCAAACGACTAGGAGAACACCCATGACACCAGAACAAGCCAGGAAACTACTCGAAGGCACCACACCCGGCCCGTGGGGATTCGATACGCAAACGTATGAAGAACCGTGTTACCCAGAACTTGTGGTCGATTTTCAGGTAACCACCCATAACGGCAACCAAGTTGCGGTGCAGACCGACTTCGATAGTGACGCTTATGAATCCGGGCGGAACTTCAATCTCATGGCTGCCGCCCCGGACATGGCCGAGATGATTGCCAACATGACCGCCGAATACGCGGTAGAGCGTAATTGTTCAGTAATCGAAGGAGAACCAGACTGGGAAAAAATAGGCTTCGGAATGTACCCGGGAATCATCGCCAATACATTCTGGACAACCGAAAAGAAACTGGCGGAAAAACTCTACAAGGAAGCAAAAACAGGACATCTGCCTGTACGCATCGTCTGCCGCTACGTCACCGCCCCACAGCCACTAGGAGAACACCGATGACCATAATCGCCGCATCCCAGCAAGCATCCAGCATGGAAGCATGGCTCAAACGCGAAATCCACACCTGCTACGCAACCCGCCGAGAAGAAACCGGCATCGCCCTCGAAATGGCACTCGCGCACCTACACCGAATCCAAAGAGCCCTGGAGCAAGAACAGTGACCATCGACATCATCTTTCAGCTACTCACTGACCCTGGTTTCGCTATCGGCTACCTCGGCGAAGCCGCAAACCACATCGTGAACGGAGTACCGCTGTGAGCGCCTGTTTCAATCCAGACGAATTGCCCGATGGGTCCACGGTCTTTTGGGGGCAGGAAGAAGAAGACGGCCACATCACTTGGCTGGGGACAGACCACCTCGCGGAGCACGTAGCCCGCGAGTCTGGGCGGGGAGTCTCTCGCTATCTCAGCCCCTTAGCCCCCGTATGGGGGCGGTGGCGATGAACCACGTGATTGAGCTCCCGGACGATGACGGCACCACGTTCGACGCGGGCGACCTCGGAACCGCATGGCTCCCATATTCGGAGCCCCGCGCATGTGACCTCGAAGCCCTAGCCATCGCCCTCATCCAACACGCCAAGGACATGAAATGACCACACTCGCAGACCTACCCGAGAAGCAACGCAAGGAATACATCGGCATGTGGTGCTACCTGTACGACCGTATCTGCGATAATTTCGGCGAGCCGGAGCCGCCAACATTCGAGGGCATCATCGCAGGATATGAAGGAGGTGAGGAAGCGCCCGCCCGCGTCCTCGTGAGGCATCCTGACCCGAAAGCTCCGCTACTGGAATACGAGCCATGCTATGTGCAACCCCGTTTTAACCTCCCCCGCGCCTGGAGCCCGGACGGCACGCCAGCACGCGGGCACACCGCCAGCCTTGAGGAAATCGCTGATGAGTACCGCAACCATTGCCTAGCCGTCGGCGACGACAACACCGTCGCGTGGATAGACCGCAAGAGGGGAGAACTCGATGCCGACTAGACCCCGCGTGTGGAAAGCCGGGCACGACTGCTGGGCGGTTACCACCACCTACTACTGCGAAGAACTCGGCGAGACGATGCACACCACATACTTGTTCCGCACCTGGCAACAAGCCATAAACCACGCCACACAGAAGGAGAACCAATGACCGATATAAAAGATCTTGAGCTTCGGATTAAAAGCGCTGCATCCACCCTCGAAATGCTGAGGGGCGAACTGGAAGAACTCAGACAGCAACAGCAGCCGGAACCGGAGTCGCTGTTCGGGCGCGGGGCAACACACCCCCAATACGGACGAGGAATCATCGGCAGCGACAAGCCAGATAAGGCCGGAGAAGTCCGGTTCGCCTACCGAAACGACAGATTCACTGACGGCGCGGAGTGGTTTTTCGTCCGCATTGAATCCCTCCTCATCGACCCGGTGACCCTCACCACCGAACAGGACTTTGAGAGCGCACCCGAAGGCACCATTGTCGAAGCCGCCGAGTACCCGCACGAAGTGGCCGCGAAAACCGAGGATGGCTGGTACAGGACAAGGGGCCTGCATTCTATCGCCGTCGAATACATGCCCACCTGCCACGTCATCCGATGGGGGAAAGGACAATGATCTGTGTCGGCAACTTCGACAGCATCCCCGCCACCATCAAAGCCAGACGCGAAGAACGCGGCTGGACACGCGCAGAACTAGCAGCAGCCGCACGCCTACCACTACCGCTAATCAACTACATCGAAGACGGGCGTGAAGACATATCACTCAACACCATTCGCCAGTGCCTCATCGCCCTCAATCTGTACGTCGGATGGGTAGTGAAAGCAAAGCCACGGTGGAGAGTGGACAGTCACGTCTCGGCGACTATCCCAGGTGTCAACACAAGGACATGGACAGCCACCGCCTACCTGCCAACCGGCTATATCGCCGAGTATCGACTGTTCGGCACCTGGCGTGAAGCCTACGACTACGCAGACACACAAGCCAGGAAGGACACCCCATGACCGTAATCACGGCGCTTATTGCAGCCATCGTAATAGTCGCCTACATCGGCGCATGCATATTCGCATTGTGGCTCGGAACCGACGAAGAACAACCCGTAACGGCCACCGTCATCGCAGTAGTGCTCGTAGCCCTGCTGCTATTCGGGATAGGAAAGCTGATAGAAAACTCCGACAACTCCGTGCATTGCGGCCCCGGCACCACCTACCGCGAATCCAGCCGATACGACCCAGCCACCAAGCAAGTCCGCCACGACTGGGTATGCGAAGCGAATTAGGAGCCCCATGACCACGTTTGAGGTTCATCTCATCGATAAGCGCACCGGCGCAGTCGAACGCTCCCTCCCAGTAGACACCTGGGTGGAAGCGCAACTCATCGCCAGACGCGCCAACCAAGACAAATATTCGACCCGCATCACAGAACAAGAAGGAACCAAGTGACCCCAACTCTCATCGTCAGCGCGCTGGCGCTCATCGTCGCTATCGCATCAATCATCATCACCCGGCGCAACCCACAGCCAGAGGTTCTGCCGTACACAGGCAACCCGCCCACCCGCGCACATAAGACCGATGCTGGCCTAGACCTTGTATCAAACGAAAACCTAGTCATCCCCAGCGGACAACGGCGCACCATCAACCTCGGCACACAAGTCGCAATCCCAGAAGGACAAGTCGGACTGCTCTGCCCACGCTCCGGCCACGCAGCGAAACACGGGCTCACCACACTCACAGTCCCCGGCGTGATTGACCCTTCTTATCGGGGTGAGCTGAAGATCGTGTTGTACAACACCGACCCGAAACCATTTGAGGTAGTCAAGGGCGACCGCATCGCACAGCTGCTCATCATGCCCTACACGAACCTCACGCCAGTAGGCCGACCCCTCGACACCACCGACCGAGGCACAGCAGGGTTCGGCAGCACAGGTACACAGTAGAACTCTCATGCTAAAATAGAGGTGATAAACTACCTCCTAGCAGGGAAGATATAAGCAACATTGGAACAGATGCTCGCCCAAAAATACCTGCAAGCACTCGGAACCATCCAGCGTCTCGCCCCGCTGCTCGACCAACAGTTGGAACCAGCGCGGGGGAATCAGGCCGACGCATACAAAGCCCCCAGCTGCCCCGCTCCAAACCCCCGCTGTCGATGACATGGCTCGACCTCAAAATCACCATCGAGAATGTTCTGCGCACCACCTGCAGACAAGTCCGTGCAGACACCAGGGGACTGTATGGCAAACCCGTGCCCACAGTGGCAGGCATGTCCGGGTGGCTCAGTAATCAGCATGAGCACCTGGCAGGGTGCATGTGGGCAGACAGTGAGGTGTGGTGGCACATGCAAACAGGGCAAGAAGGTTCGAGCGCCGTGGAGGAGACCATCAACCACGCCCGCCTGCTGGAAGAAACCCTCGACCCCGCAATCAAACACCCACCGGCGCAAACCACCGCAGAACTCGCAGCCACCCTCGGAGTCACACCAGACTGCATCCGCCAATGGAAAGCGCGCGGCAAACTCACACCCGTAGGCAGACGCGGCAACGCCAACCTCTACCCACTCGACCAAGTGCAGAGGTTGTTGGCGCAGCGGGTAGCGCAACCGTGACAACACCTGGTATACTGTTCGTAAGCATGAAATGAACCCCCACCCCATCCACCTTCCAGGATGAGGGCCTGGGGGTTATTTTTATGCCCACCACAACACACCCCCACCCCCTCGGCTCCTAAGCAGCCCGCAGGGAAGGGGAGCACCCCAGGGGCCACCAAGCGGCCCCAGCCCCTGCGTGACCACCGTGCCCATAGCCACTACTGGCCGTGGGACAGGGCAGGGCACCACCGGCACGCAGGGGGCGCAGCACGGGGCACGCGAACCACTCGAGCTAACGAAGCGACGCGAAGAACATTGCATCACTGCAAGCGACAGTGAGCACAGCAAGGTGACATGAGCACAACGGCGTAAGGGCATCAGCCGTGAAGCAGGCGAGCAACAACGAACGCTGCGACGCGGACACACTGAGCTCAGCGACACGGCAACGCAACGCGAAGAACCTTCAACGCTTCAACGCTGCAACAACATCGAGCACAGCAGCAAGCATGACGAGGCGACACGAGCGCAGCAACGCTGCAACACGACAACGCAACGCGAAGAACACTGCAGCATCAACACACGATGCACACAAAGGGTGTGACTCAACAGGTGAGCAATCAGCAAGCCATAAACCAACCACAACAGTGGCGAGCACACGCTGATCCATGAGGTTCAAGCCCTCACACACCCACCAAAAACCAGGAGCCCAACCCGCATGCAATACCGCAAACTCACCAAAGCCCAACAAGGCCGCGGCTGGGCACACGACAAAACCCGCGCCCGACTCATCCACAACCACACCGACGGCACACCCTGCTGGTGGTGCGGCAAACCCATGTACCGAGACCCGAAACTCAATTGGGACCAGCGGCCGTTGCACGCAGACCATTCACGAGCACTCGGCCAATACGGCGCACACAACAACCTTGCAGACAGGCTCTTACACGCAACCTGCAACCAACAAAGAGGCGACGGCACCAGAGACCACCAACGCCCCACCAACAAACCCACCCCGCCCCCCTTCGCCTGGTAACCACAACATCTAGTGCCTAAACAGCGACCCACCCCCTAGATAATCTTAGGAGGGTGGGCGCGGCGCGACCTCTCGCATCCCGCCTTCTCGCTCGTCTCTCTCTCGTGTTGTTTTCATCAAATTCTAGTGTTCAAGGGGTTGAATATGTCGCTTGCTGATGAGGTTAAGGAACTGACTGGTGGTAGGCCGGTGTCGGCGTTTGATCGTGTGGCTGTGGAGACGGTGGCAGCACTGTCGTACCGGTTGAAGGAAGCCCGCCTTGTTCTTGAGGAAGAGGGTTGTGTGGTTGATGGGCGTCCGCATCCGGCGACGGAGGTTGAGGCGCGGTGTTCGGCGGAGTTGCGTGGTTGGGTTCGGTCGCGTCCTGATTTGTTTGGTGAGCGGAAGAACAGTGGCCCGTCTGGGTTGCGGAAGTTTGAGCCGAAGATTGTGTGATTAGAAGCAGGAAAAAGAGCAGCCCGGACTGGTGTTGGTAGCACCGGCCCGGGCTTAACCATTTGATCACGATAGGAGCGTGACAATGGCTGTGAGCCATATTAGCAATCAGGAAGTTTGGAAGCAGATTGCCGGATATGAGGGGCTGTATGAGGTGAGTAACCGTGGCCGTGTCCGGAGCCTGGATAGGGTCGCAGCCAATGGCCGGAAGTTTAAAGGCAAGGTCTTGCGAACGGTCACGAATCACAACGGCCATATCCGTGTGATGCTCCATAAGGACAGGAAGCCTAAGTATCACTGGGTACACCGGCTTGTCCTTGAGGCGTTTGTGGGGCCAAGGCCGGAGAATTACGACGCGTGCCACAACAATGGCATTCCGGACGATAACCGACCGGAGAATCTGCGGTGGGATACCAGAAGTGCTAATGCGAAAGACCGAGTGCTTCATGGGAATCACTACAACTATGAAAAAGAAAAGTGTCCGCGTGGGCACCTTCTTGTTCAGCCGAATTTGAAGCCTGCCGACTATAAGCGCGGTTGGCGCAATTGTTTGGCGTGCGCCAGGGCAAAGAACACTATCTACTCGCGCCCAGGCCTCAAAGACGATTTTCAAAGAATCGCAGATGCCCGGTACGAGGCGATTATGAATCGGTAGAAGGCGGTGGCTGTTGTGGCATTGATTGGTGTGCAAGAGCCTAGGCTTTCGTCAATCCCCGAGGGCTATTACGACGCTGGGGAGTTGGCGGTTCAGTTCGCGGAGTTCTGCGGGCTGACGTTGTACCCGTGGCAGGAGGACATGCTGCGGGATATGTGCATTACGGATAGGCCGGTTGAGGTCACACAGGACGCGTTGGGTAGGCCGACGGTTGTTGGGACGTATAGCTGGTCTGCTCGTGAGGTCGTTGGCGTCGTTGCACGTCAGAACGGGAAGGGTCACGTGATTGTGGCCCGCGAGTTGGCGGGTATTTTCTTGTTTGGTGAGAAGACTCTTTTTCATACGGCGCATTTCATGGATACGGCGATTGATGCGCAGAAGCGCCTGTGGGAGGTCATTGAGGCTAACGATGAGCTCATGGCGTGGTGGGTCGGTGAGTATGAGGGGGTTCCTCGTAAGACCACGGGTAACGGCAAGGAGTCGATTGTCTTTCCGAATGGTGCGATCGTGTATTTCCGTACGCGTACGAAGAAGACGGGCCGTGGCTTGTCGGTGGATTTCCTTGTGTTGGATGAGTGTTTTGATTTGCCGCATGAGACGTATGCGGCGTTGTCGAAGTTGACGCGTGCTCGTGAGCGGGCGCAGACGTTGTTTATTTCGTCGCCGGTGAATCGTTTTGAGCATCTGCATGGTGCGGTGATGTCGGCGAAGCGTTGGGCTGGGATTGATGGTGAGTCGGGCGTGATGTTTAAGGAGTGGTCGCCGGCGGAGGATGATGACCCGTTTGCTCCGGAGACGTGGGCTCGGTGTAATCCGTCGTTGGTGGATTCTGGGTTTGGTGCGCAGTTGGCGGATATTGAGTCTGATGCGCGGACGGCGAAGAACAGTGAGTTGCTTTTGGAGCAGTTCATGGTGGAGACGTTGGCGCGTGGTAATTGGGTGCCGCGTGACGGTGAGGAAACACAGGAGTACGTGTTGGACCCGGAGGTGTGGGGCGGCAGGTTTGACCCGTCCCCGGTGCCTGCGGGTGATTCGTGTGTGGCGGTTGATGTTGACCCGGATGGGCAGCGCGTTGCGGTTGTTGCGGCGGTGAAGACTACGACGGGTTTTCATTTGATGTTGAATCCGCTTTTGCAGTTCGACCGGCCGGAGACTATCAGCGTGGTGGTGTCTGGGGTTGAGAAGAATGACCCGCTGGGTGTTCTTTTGGATCCGAAGGGGCCGTCGTCGACGCTTGTGCGCGGCCTGAATGATGCGGGCGTGGAGCCTACGGAGATGAGTTTTAAGTCTGTGACGGCGGCGTGTGAGTTGTTCCTGGCGCTGTTTGCGGAGGGGAAGATTACGCATGATGGGGACGCTCGGTTTGTGGAGGCGTTGAAGTCGGCTGTGTTCCGTACGGGGCATGGTGGGGGTCGTGCTTTGTCGAAGCAGTCGGGTTCGATTGAGCCTTTGGTGGCGGCGACTTTTGCTGTGTGGGGGCTTGTGGAGTTCGCGCCGCCGGAGCATGTGGATGTGAAGCGTAAGACCAGGTTTGTTGGGTCTGCGAAGCCTGTTGTTGCGAAACAGCGGGTTAAGACAATGGCGTTTTAGGAGGTGTACTCGTGAGTGATGGCGTAAAGGTTCAGGAGATTGGGCATGCGCGGCCAGCTCGTGCATGGCGTGACTCCGAGGACAATTGGGATTTGCGTTTCCCGCACTCGGTTCGTGTGTTCTCGAAGATGGCGCGCGAAGATTCACAGGTCACTTCTGTACTGAAGGCTATTAGTCTTCCGATTCAGCGTGCTGGCTGGCAGATTGACCCGAATGGCGCGCCGGACGATGTGGTTGCTGTGGTCTCCGAGGATTTGCGTTTGCGTGTCCTAGGCGATGACCCGAACGCGCCACTCGCCCCGCGGCAGGGCAATGTGTCGTGGTCGGAGCACCTGCAGCAGGCACTACTGGCATTGACCTACGGGTTCATGTTCTTTGAGCAGGTCTACGAGGAACGCGGCGGTAGGTTCCGGTTGAAGAAGCTCGCCCCTCGATACCCGTCAACCATCACGAAGATTCTGGTCGCTGGCGACGGTGGCCTTGAGGGCATTGAGCAAGACGGCGATGTGACTATCCCGGTTAATCGTCTTGTCGGGTATTGCCACGATCCGCGTGATGCGTCATGGACTGGCACGTCGGTGCTGCGCCCTGCGTATAAGCATTGGGTGTTGCGTGACGATTTTCTTCGTCTTGAGGCGCAGGTTCTCGACCGTAACGGCATGGGTGTTCCTGTGTATACGGGTTCGGAGTTGGCGATTGACCCAGACGCGGACTTGCAGCATGGGCAGGAGATTGCGGAAACCATGCGCTCCGGCGAGTCGGCTGGGGCTTCTATCCCGGCTGGGGCGAAGCTGACGCTGGTTGGCGTCAATGGTCAGCTGGTGTCGCCGCGTGAAGCTATCGCGTACCACGATTCAATGATTGCCCGCGGTGTTCTGGCGCACTTCCTGAACCTTGAGGGCAAGGGCGGCTCGTATGCTCTCGCTGAGACGCAGTCTGACTTGTTTATTCAGTCGCTGCAGACAACAGCGGAGTGGATTGCTGAAACGGCGACGCAGTACATCGTCGAGGATTTGGTTCACATGGCGTTTCCTGGCTATGACGGCTTGTGCCCGCGTGTGACGTTTGACCCTATTGCTTCGAAGAAGGAAATCAGCCCGCAGGACTTGGCGGCGTTGAAGAACGCTGGCCTGGTTGTTGCTGATAAGCCGATTCGTGAGGATTTGCGGCGCCGGTACACGTTGCCGCCGATGGAGCCGTGGGAGTCGTTTGTTGAGCGGAATCCTAATGCTGGCCGTAAGTCGCCGGATGAGCTGGCGAAGCTGGTTGAGGTGGCTCTGTCGCTGAAGGAACAGGGTGTTGAGCTCGACAAGGCTCTGGAGGCCGTGGGGCTTAACCCTGCTGCCGTAGAGACAGGCGGCGACGACGGGGCTGATTCCACAACAAGCATTGAGGTTAAGAACGTTGAGTTCTCAGGATGAGATTACTACAGATTCTACGTCTGACCTGGTATAATGAAAGAGAAAGGCACCCGCGACGGCGGCAACCGTCCGGGTGCGTGGCCGAAACTATGAAGGAGTTTCAGCGTGGATAATGATACACGTATCCAGTTGGTAAAGGCGGGTACTAGTGCCTGCTTTTAAGGATAAAACTGGGAACCGCTATGGGCGTCTCGTAGTGGTGGAACGTGACGACAGCAGAAAAGGCCGCGTTTTCTGGAAGTGCAAGTGTGACTGTGGTGAAATCACCTCTATTGCGTCAACTAGCCTGAACGATGGACGAGGGTCGAAGTCGTGCGGTTGTACGATACGACCAAAATTAATTCCTGGACGTGCGTGTGAAGCGCCTACAGCAAAATACCCAAACGGCAGAACTGGAACCCACGCGGGTTGGATGTCTCATTACACGCATGGGGAGGAAGCCTGCGAACCGTGCAGGAAAGCCAGGAATAACCGACAACAAAAATGGCGTGCCGAGAACGAAAATCAAGCATTCGACTATCACCTTCGCGCTCGTTTCAATATCACCGTCGTGCAGTACCTTGAAATCCTCGATCGTCAAGGAGGTGGGTGTGCGATTTGCGGGAAGGTTGAGTATGGAGATAAGCGACTGCACCGATTCCACATAGACCACGATCACAATTGTTGCCCTGAAGTGGGGCGGTCCTGCGGTAAATGTGTACGTGGCCTGTTGTGCCGTGGGTGCAATACAGCTTTGGGGAATTTTGGTGATAGCGCTAATCGATTACTTAAAGCCGTTGATTACTTGAATGCATGGGATGAAACCAGGGAAGTTTAATCAGGATGAACGAAATCCTTATCTATGGAGATATAGGATTTGAGGTTCAAGCAAAAGACATCGTTAACCAGCTGAATGACGCGGACGGGCCACTTTCTGTCCGCGTCGATTCGTTTGGTGGTGATGTCTACGCGGGAATCTCAATCCTTAACGCGTTACGCCGATACCCGGATGTGGTGACGGTGTATGTGGACGGTATAGCTGCGTCCGCCGCTTCATTTATCGCGGTTGGCGGTGCTGACCGTCTTATCATGTCGCCTAATTCGAGTTTGCTTATCCATGGTGCGTGGTCACAGGGTATGGGCAATTCGGAGGAGATGGCGCAGCTTGCAGCAGACCTGAACCAGATTACAGACAACCTCGCCACTATTTACGCCGAGAAAACAGGCCAGGAGCCTACGTATTGGCGTGAGCTGATGAAGCAGGACACTACTTTTACTGCTGAGCAAGCAGTTGAGGCCGGGCTGGCAGATGCTGTTGCTGAGTTTGAAAAGTCAGCTAAGGCTGAGAAGCGTCACGCGGTGGTGGCCTCGGGTCGGTCGCGGTTCGCTAAACATGCCGGGGGTCGTGGTGTTCCTGAGATTGAAACCCGGGCTGCGGCTCCGCCGCCGCCTGTCACCCGGTCGGAATCGGGGGACAAGACAACTATGCCCAGTGATGGGCGGAAGGAGGAGCAGAACATGACACTGCTCAATGAGCTCGCCCAGACGCTGGGCAAGTCCGAGGACCAGGTGCTCGCCGCACTGGGCCGCATCATGAACGAAGAGGTCACAGTCAATGTGACCGTGGAGCTGTCGTATGAACCGGCGGAGATTGTTCCGACCGACAAGGTTGTTCTCCAGCCGGTCGGCGATATTCCACCTGGGCTGGTGTTCGCCGCGGGTGAAGCGCCGGAGGGCTGGGGTGTCGAGGTCGCCGAGGACACCGGTGTTGTCACGGTTACCGCGCCAGCTGGTGCGGAGCCGGGCGATGAGGTGACTATCCCGGTTCTGGTCACTGGTGATGGTGTCGAGGTTGAGCTTTCCGCGCAGGTGACTGTGAAGGCCGCCGCGCCGGAAGAGTCCGAGTCTGAGGGCGCGGCCCCGGCTAAGTCTGCTCCGGCTGGCCCGGAGACGGTGACGCTGGACATGGACACCTACAACTGGCTGAAGGACGCTGCCGCTCGTGGGGCTGAGGCTAAGGCTAAGGCTGATGAAGCGGATATGCGCGCTGAGGTCGATGGGTGGGTTAAGGAAGGTCGCCTTCACCCGCAGAATCGTGAGAAGGCGTTCGAGGACTTGAAGGCTCGTGGCGATGCTGCCCGCGTGCTGTATTCGAGCATTCCGGAGAACACTTTCCCTGTCCGTGAGATTGGCCATAGTCGAGATGATGAGGTCAATGAGAACAAGATTTCCGGCGCGGCTAACCCGTTCGCGTCGGTTCGCTACTAGCCGAAAGGTGCATTGAGATGACTAATGCTGTTCTTACGACCGGCCCGGTAACCAAGAAGGTTTCGGAGAAGGTCGAGAAGTTCCGTTTCGTTGACCTCGTCGATGGTCTTGTGAAGCATGCTGATGGTTCGAAGCTGCCGTATGGGCAGGTTCAGCAGCTGGCTGCACCGGTTGCCCGTAAGGAAGGCGATATTTCCTACGGCCTGCCGGAGTACGTGGCTGTCAACACTCACCAGGCGGTTGTCGAGGTGGAGGTCGCCAAGGGCGCGACATTCAAGGTTGGCGCTGCCGTGTTCGTTGCTGCTGACGGTAAGGCCGCGGCGGAGGGCACTGTCAAGGCCGGCATTGCCGAGCGTGAGGTCAAGAATGGCCGCGTCCGTGTCCATATGTTCCACCCGATTGCTCTGGCATCTTAAGAGAGAAGAGGTTTAGATAATGCCTATTACTGGTGCTTTTTCCGGTGAGACCTTGACCGTCGATGCGATGGTCAAGGATCCTACTTACATCCAGGAGCGCATCCTGGAAGACCTGGATAAGGCTTTCCTTGAGGAAGCTCTATTCCGCGATGCTGGCACGAATGACGGCATTGTTGCATACAGCGAGGCGGTTGCCCCGTTCCTGAATGATGATGCTGAGGTCGTGGCGGAGTACGCCGAGATTCCGCTGTCAAATATGGACGCAGGTAAGGTCAAGTCGCTGATTGGCCACAAGACTGCTCTGGGTGTTTCCGTATCCCTTGAGCAGCGTCGCCATAACAAGCTCGACCCGGTGGTTCGGCAGGTCAATGGGCTGAAGAACACTATGGTCCGAACCAGTGTCCGCGCGTCCCTGGCCGCGTTTGCGAACGCTGAAATCCCAACCCTGAATGTTGGCAAGAATTGGGAAGAGCCGACGGCTAACCCGCTGGGCGACATTCGTGCTGCTAAGCGCATGATTTCGCAGGCGAAGCCGGAGACGGACGACCAGGCACTGTTTGGCTACAAGCCAGACACTCTAGTGATTGCCGAGTCCACCCTTGAGGCTGCACTCGAGCACGAAGCTACTCAGAAGTTCTTCATCGGCAATATGGCCGCTGAGAACCCGGTCTTCAAGGGCATCACTCCGGGTGTTCTGTCGCAGCTGCGTATCGTCACTTCTTCCTGGCTGGAAGAGGATGAGATTTACGTGATGGAGGCTCAGACTGCGGGCTTCTACTCAGATTCCATTCCGCTGACTGTCTCTGAGCTGTACTCGCCGCATGGCGATAACGGCTACGGTGGCGCTACCCAGTCCTGGCGCGTCGATGCGTTCCGCACTCGCATTATCGCTGTCGATAACCCGAAGGCGGTTGTGAAGATTGAGGGGGCGCTTGGGTAATGAAGGTTCGCGTTGTTGAGCCGTTCACATGGTCGCATGTGGGCGGCTTTTTTCGTGCGTATCTTCGCCCTGGCGTTGTCGAAATTAACGATGAGGACGCGCGGGTTCTTCTTGAGCGTGGCCTTGTCGTTGAGCCTGACGCGGTTCCCTCCGTGCGTCGAGCTGCCCGTGTTGATGCCCCTGTGGAGCGCCAGCGTGAACCGGAGGCCGAGGCCGACGCCGTACAGGAGCCCGCTGGTTCTGCCCCGCAGCGTCCGCGTAAAGCCGCGGCGTTGGATGCGTGGCGAGCCTACGCGACCGCGAAGGGCGTAGACCCCAAGGGCATGACGAAGGCGGAGCTTATCGCCGCCGTCGGTTAGGTGGTGACACGATGCTGATTGATGGTTTCGTAGCGCGGTTCCCCCGCGCCCTGAAGCCGGGGGAGCGTGAACGCGCCGAACTACTACTCCAAGATGCGCGCGACATGATTGCCGCCGAGTTCAGCAGAGCAGGCATGAACCTCGATGAGGAGATTGCCCGCTCGGATTGGCTGGAGGCGGTTGTGTGCCGTGTCGCGTTCGAGATGGTGTCGGCGGTGCTGCTGGTCGGTGACCGTGCTGGGTATCGCCAGTTCTCGGTTACCGCCGGTGACATCACAGAGTCCGGCACCTTCTCGGATGTGAATGGTAGCGCGTGGGGTGGGCTGGTGCTGACTGATAAGCACCGGTTTGATTTGGGTCTGGTGCAGCATGCTACGGCGCGTGGCCGGTTCCCTGGTGCCCCCGCTTGGCCGGAACGGAGGCTTCGTCGTGTTCGATACCGCCGTTGAGATCGTCACACCGGGCACTAGGCCGGGTTATGGCCGCGATGAGTTGGATTATGACAACCCCGCGTCGGTTGAGTCGGTGCCGTTCGGTGTGGAGGTGCAGCCCGCCGGCCGGTTCGAGGATGACGCTGGTGGCCGGCGGGTGTTCGTGCAGTCGGGTTTCCGGCTGATTTGCCCTCCGGGGCAGTTCCTGGACGTGTCGGCTACACAGCGTATCCGCGTGCCGGGTATCGGTGATTGTGACATCGTCGGTGACCGTGCCGACTGGTGGCACCGAACCCACGGGCACACGTCCCTACAGCTGGAGGTAGTCAATGGGTAGCCCGGAGATTGATATTGATTTCGATGAGATGTTCCGCGATGTCATGCAGCAGCCTGGTGTGAAGGGCACGGTGCAGGGCAGGGCGGCGAAAATCGCTGCTGTTGCCCGCCGTGAGTTCGCGAAAGCGAAAGTTGACGCGAACGTGTCCATCAGCCAGGTGTATATCCCGTCGGGTCGCTTCGGTGTCAACGTCACCGCCAATGTGGCAGACGATGACCGGGTGAAAGCGATTGGGATTATGCGCCGGGCTGGAAGGAGCGTGCGCCGATGAACGACGCCGATATTCTCATGCAGGTTATCGAGTCTGTGCAGCAGGTTCTCGGTGACGATGTGTGGGTGGCCGACCGTTTGCCGCCTGACCGTGAGTTAGCGAAGAACCTGCCGTGCGTGGTGATTGACTTGCTGCCCGGCGGGGAGGTCATGCCGTGGCAGGGCGAATTTGCTATCCAGCAGATGATTGCTCTCGATGTGGATGTGTTCGGCAGGTCGCGCCTGGAGGCGACGCCGATTGGTGACGCGGTTCGCGCCGCGCTTCATCAACTGCCGTTCCAGGTCGAGAACAGTATCACCTCGGTGGATTGCCCGCGCATGGCGACACGTGAGGACATGAACCCTCATGTGAAGCGTATTGGTGTGGTCGCTGACCTCACTGTGACCGGCTAGACGGTCGCACACTGACAAAAGACTAGAAGACGTTTTCCCAGCCACCCTCCGGGGTGGCTTTTTTCATGCAGTTTTAAGGAGAAACAGCAATGGCTGAACAGTCCACCCTTGAGGGCTTCAATGCCCGCCATGCCCGTGTCGGTATGACCGGTGCTGTCCGCGCCGCCGCACTGGGCACCAAGAAGGTCCCACTGGGCGAGAAATACGATTCCGAGGTTCACAAGAACCTGGGCTACCTGTCCCCGGACGGCCTGGAAATTTCCTTCGATGAGGACAAGCAGGAGTACATCCCGTGGCAGGAAGTCAACCCAATCCGCGTTGACGTCACTAAGGCCGTTAAGGGCATCAAGATGACCCTGTGGGAGTCCTCGGTTGAGAACCTCGCGAAGTTCCTGGGTGTCACCGAAGATGAACTCATCAACGAGGGCGGTGTTACCGAGTTCTACGAGGGTAACCTGCCGGACTTCCCGCACGAGTTCCTGTCCCTCGATGTCATCGACAAGGGTAAGGCCATGCGCCTGACTCTGTTCGATGCGCAGATCACTGAGCGCGGTTCCCTGGTGTTTAAGAAGGACGACATGGTCGGCCTGGAAATCACCTACAACACCTACCCGGCTTCTGAGGCTGACTACGGCTCCACTGAGCCGGACGCGGTCGGTAAGACCGCGAACTGGCAGTTCAACTCCGAGTGGGCTTCTGGTGGCCGTGCCGCTACTGGTGAGTCCACCGACGGCGTGAACACCCTGAAGGTGTCCTCCGCCGCGACTTTGCCGGAGCTGACTAAGGGCCAGGAGTACTCCGCTACTGTTACCGCTTCTGGTGGTACGAAGCCGTATGAGTTCTCGGCTACTGGTCTGCCGTCTGGCCTGTCGATTGATAAGACCTCCGGCAAGATTTCCGGCACCGCGTCTACGGTTTCCGGTTCCAGCGTGTCCGCGACCGTGACGGTGAAGGACACGAAGAACCTGTCTGCGTCGCAGCAGGTGACTATCCCGGTCGCTTCCTAGCAGGTGGCCGCTGTGGGTGGGGTGCGGGTTGTTTTTGTGGCAGACCCGGCCCGCGCCCCTTTCTTTTTTCATGCCCGCGTAAATGGGTCTGCCACCACATACTTCTTTTTTCTTAACTCTTTTTTGGAGGTCTGCCATGACTAACCTGAATCTCGATGAACTGCTGAAGCAGCGCGAGGAAGCCACCGGAGCCGAAAAGGGCATGGTGCCCTTCGATTTCCAGGGCAAGACGTTCACGTTCCGCGACCCAATCCTCCTGGATGATGACGCACTCGATGAGCTCTCCGACCTGGAGGACGGCCCGGATATCGCCGAGTTCTACATGGGCGCGGAGCAGTACGACCAGTTCCTTGAGGTTGGTGGCACCAGCAACCTGTTCTTCATGGTGTTCACCCAGTACATGAACGAATCCCGCGATGAGGTTGGGGGAAACCCTACTCGTGGCAATCGCTCCTCGCGACGGGCAGCGCGTCGCCGGAAGCGCTAGAAGCCGCGTTTGAGCGTTTCTACGGGTGGGACCCGATAGCGGCGTATTTCCGGCGCGAGATAACGCTGCGGAAACTCCGGGTCCTACTCGAAGGGTTGCCGGACGCTGGCCCCCATACCCGTCACCTCACTGACGGCAGGGAGTGGGGCGCGACACTCGACATGCTGTGGGCAATCATGTGGGAGAACATGCGCGGCTCTGTGATTGCGGCGCGCGCGGCGGGGGATAAGAAGGCTGAGCTGCCTTCGGAGAATAGGCCACGGTTCCCGTGGTCGGAGACAGATAACAAATCGAAGTTCGGTGATTTCGGGGACGCTACTCCTGAGCAGGTGGCGGATTACCTGGATTCGCTATAGGCACTGGAGGTCAAGATCATGGCTGGTGGCGTTTGGGTTCCCGTTAATGCGCAGATGAAGGGCTTTGTCGCCACTGTCATGAAGGAGGCCTCCGGCGCTGCGAAGAAGTCCGGTAAGGCTTTTGAGGATGAGTTTGCTAAGAGTGGGCAGAAGGCAGGCGCGTCGCTTGCGAAGAAGGTAGAAGCCGCGACTAACACCCTGTCTCGTGCCCGCTCTCAGGAGGCTCAGGCCGCGAAGGAGCTAGCGGTTGCTGAGAAAGAGCTTGAGAACCTGCGGTCGAGGGGTAATGCGTCCGCGTCGCAGATGATTGCCGCTGAGAATAAGGTGGCGACTGCGAAGGCGAAGAATGAAGACGCTTCTATGCGTGTTGCCCGCTCGGAAAAGGACTTGGAGGCTGCTCGTAGTGGGCAGTCGACGACCTCTAATGCGGTGAAGCGTGCTGAGGATCAGCTGTCTCAGGCGCGGATTAAGGCCACGGATGCTGTCGGTAAGGTCAAGGCCGCCGAAGCTGGGGTGGATGAAGCGCGGTCTAACGCGAAGTCTGCGGCTGACGCGGTGAAGGCTGCGGAGCAGAATCTGATTGATACTCGTGACCGTTATGGGGCGGGTACGAAGCAGACGGCGGCGGCTGAGCGTGAGCTGGAGAAGGCGAAGCGCCAGTCCGGTAGCGCGAATACTGCGGCGGCTCGCGCTGAGGGCGATTTAGGTAAGGCGCGGGCTAATCTACAGAACGCGACCGACTCGTTGAAGTCGAAGGAAAATCTGCATAAGCAGGCTGTCCAGGACGCAGCGCAAGCCACTAATAAGGCCGGTGCGGAAGCTCGTAAGGCCGCTGGTGATGTCACGAAGTTCGGTGGCGCGATGGGCGGCGCGACCGGTAAGGCCGGTGGTTTCGGCCGCTCCATGATGGATATCGCGAAGAAGGCCGGTGGTATGGCTGGTGCTTTCGCTGGTATTAGCGGTGTCACTAGTGTGCTGTCTGGTGGTTTCGAGCGCCTAATGAATGTTCAACGCGCTGAAATTATGTTTCAGTCGGTGGGCTTGTCTGCTGACCAGACGAAGGCGCAGATGGAGCAGCTGACCGAGCAGGTCACCGGCACCAGCGTGTCTTTGGCTGACGCGGCGAAGTACTCCGCCATGTTCGCCCAGTCGGGTGTGCAGCTGGGTAAGCCGATGAACGATGCGATTGATGCGTTCACTGCCCTGTCCTCGATTGCGGAGGGTTCTGGCGTTGATGTTGGTCGTGTGCTGCAGCAGATGAGCGCGGCGGGCAAGGTCACTGGTGAGGATCTGAACCAGATGGCCGACGCTGGTGTGAATGCGACGAAGTACTTGGCTGACCATATGGGTATGTCGCAGGAGGAGATTAAGAAGGCTGTTTCTGACGGCAAGGTTTCTTTCGAGGACTTTGTTGGTGCGGTGAACAAGGGTACGGGTGACCTGGCTAAGGAGATGGGTCAGACGTTGCCGGCGAAGATGTCGAACATGAAGACGGCGTTTTCTAATTTTGGTGCTGCGGTGATTGAGCCGTTTATTGGCCCGTTGACTACTGCTGTCGAGTTTGTGACCGGTGGGCTGAAGAATGTCACCAGTGCGATTAAGGACGTGACTGGTGAGGGTGGCGCTTTGCGTCCGGTAATGGACGCGGTTGGTGACGCTTTCAAGGCGGTTGGCCGGTTTGTGCAGGATAATGCGACGTGGTTGGGGCCGTTGGCGGTTGGTCTGGGTGCTGCGGCGACGCAGTTTGTTGCCCTGTATAAGGCAATGAAGTTTATCGAGACGGCTAAGGCCGCTGGTGGGCTTCTGCAGATGCTGAAAACCACGAAGCTGCTCACGAGCGCGACGAAGCTGTGGACGGGCGTGCAGACCGCGTTTAACCTGGTCATGGCCGCTAACCCCATTGTCCTTATCGGTGCCGCGATTGCGGCGGCTGGTGTGGCTCTGTGGGCGTTTTTCACCAAGACCGAGAAGGGCCGTGAAATTTGGGCGAACTTCACCGATTTCATGAAAACAGCGTGGGACGCAACCACCCGGTTCTTCAAGGACGCTTACAGCGCCTACGTCGAGCCGGTGTTCGACTGGATTGGCGAAAAGTGGGAGGGGCTAAAGTCCTTGTTCTCCGCCGGTTTCGGCGAGAACTCCAACCTCGGCGGCATGTTCACCACCTTGAAGGACGCTGTCGGTGTTGCGGTGGATTGGATTGGGCAGAAGTGGGCTGGCCTCGGCCCCGCCATGAGCCAGATTTATGACACGTGGATTCGCCCGGTCGTGGATTTCTTCAAGGCCGGTATCGACATGCTTTCCACCGCTATTTCTTGGTGGGTGAACAACATCACGAAGCCTGCGCTTGACCTTCTGGGGCAGGCGTTCCAGATCGTGTGGAACACGTTCATCAAACCGGTTATCGACGGTTTCAAAACCGGTGTTGACCTGTTGGGGCAGATTTTCCAGATCATCATCAACGGTGTGATTGTCCCGGCGTGGCAGTTCATGGGCGACATGTTTATGTCGGTGTGGACGAATGTTGTCAACCCGGTGTGGGAGTTCATGAAGAACCTCGTCGGTGTCCTCGCCGATGTGTTGACCGGTAATTTCGACAACATCAAGAACCGTTTCTCTGACATGGGGCGGAATATCCACGACATTGTCATGGGTGTGATTCAGTCCGCGATGGACTTTTTCCGTGGCCTGGTGGAGATGGTCGGCAACGCCTGGCAGGCGTTCAAGGACATCGTGCAGACCGTCGTTGACACGGTGAAGCAGAAGATTCAGGAGATGGTTGACCGCCTATCCCAGTTCCCAGGCCAGGTTCAATCTCTATTCGCGTCGGCGGGGCAGTGGCTCGTGTCCGCTGGCCGGAACATCATTAACGGCCTGTGGAACGGCATGAAGTCCGCCTGGTCGAGCGTGAAGAACTGGCTCTCTAGCAACCTGTCGTTTAGCGCGATTGGTTCTCTGGTTGGTCTGCGCTCCGGCGGCATCGTCGTCAACGCTGAGGGCGGCATTATGCGCGCCTACATCGACGGCGGCATTGACCAGCTGGAGCAGTACGCCAACGGTGGCCGTCGCGGTGAGCGTCATGTGGCGCAGATCGCCCCGGCTGGTTCGTGGCGTGTGTGGGCTGAGCCGGAGACCGGCGGTGAGGCTTACATTCCGCTTGCTCGGTCGAAGCGTGGCCGCTCCACTGCGATTCTTGATGAGGTCGCTGGCCGGTTCGGCTACCAGTTGGTTAATGAGCGCACCGGTGAGCCGTATGCCGGTAACTACTCTGGGAACCTCGGCCCACAGCACGTAACCCAGTTCGCTGATGGTGGTGTGGTTGCTACTGAGGACGATTTGATGCGCCTAGCGCAGGGCGAGGGCGCTTCACGCCCTCTTGAAGGTGCGCCGTATGTTTTCGGCGGCTCTAACTGGGGTGACTGCTCTGGTACCGCGTCGGCGTTTGCGGCTAAGGCTGTGGGTATTGACCCGTTCCCGCGTAAGTTCTTCACCGGCGATGAGGCCGCTTGGCTTTCGTCGCATGGGTTCCAGCGTGGGCATGGCGGACCCGGCGACCTACGTATCGGGTTCCGTAACGGCGGCCCAGCGGGCGGTCACACCTCCGGTACGTTGCCGGACGGCACGAACTTCGAGATGGGTGGTGCGCGCGGCAACGGACAATTGGGCGGTGGCGCGGCTGGTGCGGATGACTCGTACTACAACGAGTTTTTCTATATCAGTGTCGCCCCTGCGTTTGAGGACGTGCAGCTAGATGATTTGGGCGACTTGTCGCCTGATGAGCAGATGGCGGCGTATGCGCAGAACCCGGACGCTGTGACCGCGCATTACGCGGAGCAGGCGGAGCCGTATGTGGCTGACTCGATGCCGGACACCTCTGTGGCTAGTGAGCCGCAGGCGTTCGGCGGGGAAACCACTATCTCTGGTGCTGCCGGTTCGGTTGTGCAGGAGTTGGTGACCGGCCAGGTCGGTGACGCGCTGGCAGTGTTTGGCGTGCCGGACACTATCCCGTCGTGGCTGATTGGGGCGCAGAAACTCGCATCGAAGTTCTGGAACGGTCCCGATAAGAAGTACGGCCAGGGCGATAATCCGGGTACGTCGACGGCGGAGCAGCACGCTATCGAGAACCACGATGCGGCTGTTACGTCGATGACTCCGGCGGAGCTTGCGGCTGACCCGCAGTTGTCTCAGATTCCTGAGAGCGAGCGGGACGTTATTGTGCAGCCGGAGGTGCCGGAGTGGGGGCCAGGGTTCTTCGCTTATGAGATTTCTCGTGCGGCGATTGACTCTGGTTTTAATCCGTCGGGTGACGCGGCGGACGCGGCGCAGATTGGTCTGATGACGGCGCTGGTTGAGTCTGGTGACCCAATGCAGATGTATGCGAACAATCGCGTCCCGGAGTCGTTGAACTACCGGCACGACGCGGTCGGCTCCGACCATGACAGTGTTGGGCTGTTCCAGCAGCGCGACAACGGTGCGTGGGGCACAGTCGCACAGCGCATGGATCCCTACGAGTCGGCGAAACTGTTCTACCGCGAACTCTCAAAGTTCGATTGGCAGAGCATGGAGCCGGGCGACGCTGCCCAGAAGGTTCAGCGCTCCGCGTTCCCTGACCGGTACGCGGCGAAGATGGACAGGGCGGGGCAGCTGTACGGCGACACTGGCCTGTTCACCTACAACCAGGAGACCGGGCGGAATGATGTGAAGGGCACGGTCACGCGCCCAGAGCAGATTGAAGCCGGTGTGTACGACAACGGTGGCATTCTCAAGCACGGTGCGGCTGCGTTCAACTTCTCGAAGAAGCCGGAAGCGATTCTGACGAACGAGCAGTGGGAACAGCTGCAGGGCATGGCCGATAGTGCCATGAACAGTGACCTCGCTCAGGAACTCACCACCGCCATCAATGGCGGCACCGGTGAGGATGGGCAGAAGCACGGTGGCATCCTGAAGGACATTCAGGGTGTGACGATGGGTAACATCCGCCAGCAGTTACCGAACCTGGCGCGCCAGATCGTGTCCGGCACTGTCCGCACGGGCGGCACGTTGGCGCTGTCTGGTGCGAAGGCTGGTCTTGGTATGGCCGGGGCAGGGTTGGACGCTGGTGTTGGTGCTGTGGCTGGCGCTGCGGGTAGCGCGGTGCCGGGTATCGGCGCGGTCGCCGGGTTCAGCTCGCTGGGTGACGCTGTCACCTCGCTTGGTGGCGGGGCGATTGACGCGTTCGGCCAGCCCGTCGTGGACATGGCGGCGTGGTACACCGGCGAGGTCGCCGCCGGGTGGACTGACGCGTTCCTGCAGTACGGAGAGCAACTGTTCGGCACGGTGGAAGCGCCGTTCCAGGACATCCTCGGCCCCGTATCCAGTGCCGTAAATCAGGTGTCCTCGAAGGTGAATGAAATGCCGATTGGTGGTGGCACCGTTGGCGCGTCGGAGTCTCAGGGCGAGCAGCAAACTGGTTCGCTGCGTGGCCCCACAACGGTTATCAATGTGCATTCGGTGGCTGAGGCGTTGGAGATGCAGCGTCATGCGGAGCGCCGTGAGTTGGCCGGTTTCGGCCTAGGTAGGTAGGAGGATAATTCTTGTCTGTTTATGGTCGGCATAAAATCACGGTCAACGTCATTGGCGTTAACGGCATGAAGTTCTGTATCTCCGGCGACAAGGCCGGGGATATGGGCATCTGGCTGATGGATGAGCACGTTGGCCTGTTGGATACGCCGGTGGAGACTATTTGGTCATCGTCGGCGGCGCAGGTCGGTGCGACGTTTAATGCGCTGCGGTTCCAGGCGCGTGAGGTGACCCTGCCGGTGGTTATCCTCGACTCGCCAACGCGGCCGTGGCAGATGGCGGACTCGCTGTGGCGTAAAGCCTGGTCGTACACGGAGGACTCCCAGATTGAGATCATTTCCTCATCTGGGCGGCGTGTGTTGTCGTGTCGTTTGTCTGCCACCCCGGAGGTGGAGTTGGGTAAGGGCGGCCAGTTTAAGGGCTCTGCCCGCATGCTGATGCATCTGAAGGCCGGTGACCCGATGTGGTACGACGAGGACGTCACGGATGTGTGGCGTTTCGACGGTATCCGCTGGAACGGGTCGGTGACGGTGTCGAATCCAACCGACCAGCCGATGTGGCTGCGGTGGACGCTCACTGGACCGGCTTCGATGATTCTGCCGGACTTTTCGTGGGAGACCCGCGAGGGGTATCCGGGGTTCGAGCACCAGCGCCGCCTTATCACCCTGCCGTTCCAGCCCTACGGAGTCGATGTCGCGGTGGATACTGACCCGGAGGTGGAGCAGATTGTGTCCATCCAGCGCCCTAGCTGGGGTGCGAAGATGAACGGCCAGTTCTTCTGCTACCCGGTGCCACCGTGGACAACGGAGACGGAACTGCCGGTGTTCGTGAACCCGCTGCCGTGGACTAACGACATTTGGCGGGCTCTGCAGATTCCGTTCGCTATCCCCACCGACGCTCTGGCGAAGACGGCGGAGATTCTCACCCGGATTATGGCCCCGCTGGATATTGGTGATCCGGGCATGCTCGGTATCGACCAGCTGGCGGAGTACGTGGACCAGGCGTTGCAGGAGATGTTCCAGTTTTTCCGCGACAAGGACAAGGACGGCGACGGGCGCACCGATGCTTACGCGTGGGTTCAGGAGGCTTCGAAGAAGCTGACGAAGAAAACTATCGGCCAGCTGTTCGAGCAGTCTGTGGGTTACACGGCGGGGCAGGTGTTTACTCTGCCGGGTGCTGCGGTGCAGGTTCGGCAGGTGCGCCGCTGGTCGCGCCCGTACGGTTTGGAGTGATGCAGCGTGGCTATTGCGTTGAGTGACCCTATCGAGAAATTGGATAAGCACCTCGATGAGGTGTGGGAGCGACTGCAGCATGAGCGTCTTGCTCGTGTTGCTCGCAGGTCGGTGCGTCCGCTGATTCGCCTGTGGGATGGCGACTGGAATTTCCGGGGCGTGGTCGCCGGCGAGATTGATTTCTCATTTGAGTGGCGGATGAATGACGTCGGTGGAGGGTTCGTGAAACTCCCGCACGATCATTACCTCGCGCTGTGGGCTATGGGCGTTTACAAGCGGCCGACCCGCAATATTCACATCACTGTGGATAAGGACGGTGCCCGCTGGGGTGGGCGCATGCAGTCCGCCACGCTGGTGAAAAACGAGGACGGCACCCGCCATGTCGAGTTGAAGTTCCTCGACGATGTGAAGGAACTCGACCATATTCACGTGTGGCCGAACCCGTTCCTCCCGGCTGGGGTGCAGTTCCCGAAGGCGTTCATTCTCGCGGGGCCGTCACGCTACACCCTGAAGTTGGCGCTGTTCATTAACCTGATGCGCTTGTCCGGGAATTTCTGGCACCTGCCGGATAACCCACTTGACCCGCGCACGTGGGTAGAAGGTATCGTCCCGCACCTGTGGCCTATCCTCGTGCAGCCCGATTCACTGGTCATGGATGATTCGCAGTGGTGCATCATTTCGTCCCGGTTTGATTCGTGGATGGAGATGGCCCGGCCGATTCTGCAGGACGCGGGCCTGATGATTGTCACCCGCCGGTGGATTGAGGGTGACCCGAAGCCGAAGGGTTACCTGTTTCCGCTGCGGACGGGACAGCTCATCATCGATATCGTGGACAAGTCCGGTGTGTATGAGCAGACGGCGACCGGCGGCACGATCTTCGGCGGCATGTGGCGCACGGTCACCCGGCTGGGCGACAACCTGGTTGATGAGGTCATCACGGACGTTGTGAATCCGGTGGAGCCCGCAGAGTACTCACTGTCTCGGTTCTTGGGGACGAAACCGGCGCAGCCGTGGGTGGTGTTCCGAGACGGGGATGTGTCCCCGGTGAAATCCGGTTCGTGGACATGGGAGCCCGCGACGGTGGTGCAGATTAACGCGGGCGGTAGGTCAGCGCCCGGGGTGAATACGTTCATCTCGGCGAACATTCAGCTGGTCGGAAATCTGATTGGCGCGGTGTTCCTGATGAACGGTATCGGCGCGATTGCGGACACGGCGCTGAAACCGCTGTACGAGGATATTTTCCTGGCGTTCGGGTCTATCAAGTCGCCGTTCCGGTCGGCGAAGGCCGGTTGGTCGCACTACCACGAGGGCTGGGCTGACGGCGCAGAAACAAGTTATTCGCTGTCCGGTCTGGTGGCGTTCCGTCAGGCGTTCTGGGAAACCCGGTCACGCTCCAAAGTCACCGTTGACCTCGAGGGCGGGCCGTGGACTATCGGCACGGAGGGCCAGGGGCACTGCTGGCTCGGTGACCGTGTCGGCGTGACGTTGGAGGGCATGCCGCGCGGCCAGTACGAGGTGCATCAAATCAGCGGCCTTGTGCTGGCTGGTTCTCGTGGCGAGCCGGTGAAGTGGTCGATGACCGTAGGCGACCCCCGAACCGACCAAGCGCCGATTGAGCGGCTGCTGAACCAGTCCCGCTTCTTCTTTGAGGCGATTAAGAAACTAGGAGTGTGGTCATAGTGGCGATTGACCAGCGTAAGGCTGATATGGCCGACCCGGAGCAGCATTTCGCGTGGGCGTTGGCGTCGTTTCCGGTGATGGCCGATGGCACGCCGATGGTTCTGCCGGTGATGTGTTTGCCGGTGGTGTCTCGGTTCCTGTGGGACTGCGGGTTTCGGCATCATCCGGAGTTGCAGCAGGTGAAGCAGGTTCTGGACCCGAGGGCGGCGTTGCAGTCGGCGGGTGTGCGTTGGGTGCCGGTGGAGGATGAGGAGAAGGTTCCTGCCCCGTCGGTGGATTTGTCGAATCTTAGTGATGCGGAGGCGGCTGCGGTGCAGGCGGCGCTTGATCGGAGGAATCAGTCATGACGGCTCCTGGTGAGGGTGTGCCTGAGGGCGGCTACTCGGTGTCGAATTTGGCGGAGTTGCAGGCTTTGGATGAGGCTGCGGTTTTGCGGAAGTTGCGTCAGCCGATTGACCGGGCGTGGGGTGATGTGAACCGGAACCTGTTCCAGCGGATTGATGAGTGGGGGCAGGAGAAGATTGTGAAGCCCCTGCAGCAGATTTTTGCGGGTCGGAAACCAGCGGGCTGGGAGCACGTGGCGGATGAGTTTCAGGACGGCCAGTTGGCGTTGAAGAACACGCTTGAGCTGCTGTCTCCGTTGCTTGATTACGGTTCCGCGTATATGGACGCTAAGGGCGGTTTTCTGCAGTTCGGTAATAACCATGGTGTGATGCCGTTTACACGACCGATTGGGGAGATGCAGGGCTGCGAGCTGCACGATAACGGCATCAGGTTTTTGTCTGCTGGTCTGTGGGATATCAGGTGTCAGATGGCGTACGGGAATAACGCTTTGGGTGTTGGTAATGGCACGGTCGAGTGGTTTGTGAGGGTTTACCGACCGGACGGCACGTTGTATTCGGAGCAGATTGGTTTGGAAGCGAACCCGTGGGCGAAATCGTCTCTTATCGTCTCGTCGGTGGTGGTGCCTGACTCGGGCTATGTCGTGAAAATCGAGGTGTCCTGGATTCACGGTTCCCGAAAACTGCTGGGTGGGCCGCGTAATAACCGCCTGGTTGTGCAGCACATTTCCAACAAGGTCGGTGTCGGTAGTACTGGCTCCGAAGATTCTTACATTGAGGAGTAGGTATGACGATTCTGGTTGGTGACATTAAGGACGTGGGGCTTTCCCCTACGGAGGGTACTGTCACGGTTTTTTCGGCGCGTACTCGGCGTGCGAATAACGCTGGTGGTGTGATTACTCGTGAGCGCCGGGATTACCCATTGTCGGCTGGCCGGTTCAGGACGGGCGAGTTGGATCCCGGCAGGACGACGGTGGAGCTTGTTGCCCCTGGTGTTTTCGAAAGCTGGACGTTTGATTTGCCGACGGACGGGACCGTGAGCCTGGTTGATGCGGTGGAGTTGGCGGTGGATTATTCGCCGGATTCTGCTGTGGTGAATGGTGCTGCTGCGGCTGCGGCTAAGGCTGAGCGGTGGGCTGGTGAGGCTGCTGGGTCGGCTGCGGTGGCTGGTCGTGCGAGGGATGAGGCGGTGTCGGCGCAGGCTAGTGTGTCGCGGGTTGTTGAGTCTGCGGTGTCGGTGGTGCGCGGGGAGTTCACTGACTTGACGGAGCGTGCGGAGTCGGCGGCTTCGCGTGCTGAGGAGGCGCGTGACGCGGCTGCTTCGTCGGCTGACGGCGCGGCTGGTTCCGTATCGGTGGCGGAAGCGTCGGCTGGTGAGGCTGCGGGTTCTGCGTCGGCTGCGGAAGCATCGGCGGGTCGTGCTGAGGGGTCGGCTAAGACGGCGGAAGGCCACGCAACTTCGGCGCAGTCGGCTTCGGAGTCGGCGGAGGGTTCCGCTAGGGCTGCTAGGTCGTCGGCTGACGCTGCCGCAAGCTCCCTCGGCGACGTGAACACGGCGGTGTCCACCGCCACGGCTGCGCGGACTGGTGCTGAGTTGGCGCGTGATGAGGCGGTTGCTGCGGCTGGTCGGGCTAAGGTGGGTGCGCCGGAGGGCGGCTGGGAGATTGGTTCTTTGTCGCAGGGTGTTCGTGAGTCTCTGGGGCGGGCTGATTCGGCTATCACTGTGGTGCCGACTGCCACGGGTTCGTCCGCTGGTGGTGTGAAGCTTGCTGGTGACCTATCGGGCACGTGGGACGCGCCAACCGTACCGGGGCTAGCAGCGCTGGCAAACCAACTAAAACGCCTGGAAACGCTACGAGACGTGTTTGTCCTCACCCCGGACGGTTTCGCGCGGACTCAACTCCAAAAAGAATTAACTAGGCGGGGGCTGGACTACAAGACAGTCGAGAAAATCCCGTTTAGTATCGACGCGCGAAACGCGAAAGATAAATCACTCTCGAATCTATTCAATGGCTGCAGTAAGCTGCGGGAAGCCCCCTTGCTTTTAAACACCTCCCAGGTCACGGACATGAGCAGCATGTTCGAGGCATGTTTGGCGTTGACCACTGTGCCGGATTTGGATACTTCCCAGGTCACGGCTGTGACCAGCATGTTTTTTCGTTGCACAAATCTTACTGATGGCAACGTGCTCCTTATTCGCAGCGACGGCACCAAACCAGCAAACCGGAGCGGTATGATCCAATATTCCGGTTTGTCTCGTGAGCCGTTTTTCACCCCTGACGGCCAACCAATCAACTAGCCCCCGCAGTGGGGCTTTTTTCATACCTAACAAAGGAGGAAACATGGCTACAGTCCTGGACTATTCAGCGAAGCCTATCCCCGCGCGGCTTATCCGTGACGCGGGGCACCTCGGCGCAGTCCGCTACATTTCACCTCCACGCGAGAAGTGGATGCAGGGGAAACCAGCAACCGAGCAGGAGACAGCGGACTTCAAAGCAAACGCGCTCGATACCGCTTTCGTGTGGCAATACGGCGGGGTCGCTAACCCCGACTGTATGCGCGGCGCTGAGGGGGGTCGGGCGGACGCGGAAGCAGCGGACAAGCAGCTCAAGGCCGTGAAACGCACCGGCTACCCGGTGTTCTTCGCTGTCGATTTCGACATCACACTAGACCAGTGGAACCAAACGGCGGTCAACTATTTCAAGGCGGCGTGTGAGGTTCTAGGTCGGGAACGCGTCGGCATCTACGGCCACTCCCGCGTCTGCGACTGGGCGCGTGAAGACGGCGTAATCGGCACCGCCGGAGACGGCAAATACCTCATGTGGCAAACCATCTCATGGTCACGCGGGGTAGTTCACCCCCAAGCAGTGCTGCTACAGAACGTCCACAACGTCCCCGGCCCAGGCGGTGTCCAAGTCGACGTCAACCAAGTACTGCACGTGTACTGGGGGCAACACCCGCCACGACCGGACCAGGCAGCGGACACCCCAACCACGGAACCAGTCGCACCACCCGAGCCACCGGCGTTGAAGCCAGCGCCGAAACCAACCGCACAGTTTAAGGCGGATGCTGACCTCCTGACATGGAGGGACAACGGTATTTCCCGCCATAAACGTCGCGGCATCATCATCCACACGGACGAGTCGAGTTTTAACTACGCAACTGGCAAAATGCGTGCTACCGCGTGGACTGCAAAGCAGCTCGCGGAATACAACCGCAGGCGCGATATCAATGGCGGCTCGTACCACATGGGGATTGGGCGTGAGGGCGACACGTGCCGGCAGAACGATAACGTCTATGGGGTGTGGGCCGTCGGCAGTATCGGAAACGACCTGTATCTGCACGTCTGCCTTAATGGCTCGGCCTTCCAGTCCCGCGAGCAGTGGCTATCTTTCCCGAAGCAGTTAAACAAGCTCGTGGACTACCTTGCCCACGAATGTAAGCTCAACGGCTTCACCGTGCAGCGGCTGACTCCATCGATCATGCGCGACCCGTCGCAAACCGGAATCGGCGGTCACTGGGACTGCTCAAAGGTCCTGGGCGGGTCTGACCACTGGGACCCGGGCGGATATGACGGCTCCAACGGTCAGCCGCCAACTAATGGTGGGTTCCCGTGGGATTACGTGCTGGCGGAAACGAAGAAACGTGTGGCCGGGCAGTCGGTCACGGAGATTAAGGAAGAGGTCAAGACGATGACACAAACTCTCGATGATGTCGTGCAGACGTTCGTTGCCGGGTCAACGTTCAAGGATAAGCGCGGTAACTATATCCTCCACGCGGACAAAAATTCGTTTGTGGCGATGAAGAACACGGAGCTGATTCTGAAGACGCTTGAGCGCCTGGATGGGCGTTTGGCTGCTGTTGAGAGACAGCTGAAGGAACAGAACAAGTAAGCACCCCACCGGGGTGCTTCTTTTGTAGGAGGGATTTATGACCACTATTTTTGTTGACCTTGTGAACTTGGACGGTTCGCGTCCGGAGGGGTCGTTGCGGTTCAGTTTGGAGCGTCTGGTGTTGGGTGACCCGGATGTTGTGCCTTCTGCGGTGGAGGTGAAGATTCGTGACGGTAAAGCCAGGGTTGATGACCTGTTGCCGGGTGCGATGCGTGTTCGTGTGGGTGCTGGTTGTTGGTCGAAGGACTGGCAGATTATGGTACCGGAGTCTGGTGAGCATGACCTGTTCGAGTTGCTGGAGTGGCAGGCGGAAGACTTTCAGGAAACGGTGTGGGCTGCACTCGATAAGCGCGTGGAGGCGTTGGAGAACACCCCGGCTGTTGACCTTGCCCCGGTGGAGCAGCGCCTAGACGCGCTAGAGGGAGCACCGAAGGTTGACCTCGCCCCGCTGGAAAAGCGAGTAGGGGAACTCGAGCCAAAACTTGATGAGGTATCGAACAGCCTAAAGATGAAGTGGGATGCGTTCTGGCCTGTCGCCAACCAAACCAACGCGCTATGGGAGAAGTTGAACCCGGAGCTGTTCGACCCGGCAGAGCTCAAAACCCAACTCGCAGAACTGCGGGCACACCTCACACCAGTAGAGCTGCTTGATGATGAAGCAATCTATGAAGATTTTGCGGCTATCTACGACTTAGGTTCGGAAGTCCAGGTAATTCAGCACGCTGGGCGCGTGGACATCAACATTTCCGCCTTCGACCTCGAAGGGCTACTGCGCGCGCTGGATGGGCTGAAGCTCCCGCACTTCCCGAAGGTAAAAATGTTCCCGCAAGGAGGGTTCGCCCTCTGCGATGTTGAGCTGTATCAGGGCGCGAAGTTCGTTACGAAACTGCAAAAATATCTAGTCAGGCTAGCGGTGAAATCATCGGACGATATGGCCCCAAACTTCGCTGTTGAAGTGGATGATGCCCTGGCTGTGGTGCAGGAAACCGGCGCTAACCGCATGAACATGTCCACGTTCTACTACACGGACGACCTACCACCAGAAACCAACTAAGGCACCCCGCCCGGGGTGTTTTTCTTTTGCCTGCGTCGACCGGCGTGGGCATTTTTCATACCCAAAGGAGAAACATCATGGAAACCATCAAGAATCTTGTCCCCGCTAGCGCTCGTGGCACCGCATACGCTGTCGTGGCAGCAATCGCACCGGCGCTTATCGCCTGGGGTGTCCTCGATGAGGTGAAGGCTGCGGCTGTTGTCGGTGTGCTCACGGCAGTAGTTACCCTCGTGTTCGCCGTGCTGCACTCCACCAGCAACCCGCGTACTGCCGTGTACCTGCTACTCGCAGCCATCACCGCAGCACTCACCGCCTGGGGGTATGGTACGGACGCGCAGTGGCAGTCCATTTTGGCTATCGTCGCCCCCGCCCTCGGCGCGGGCTACGCTGCAGCCAACACCCCAACCGAAGAATACGTAGGGGAACACCGAGCAGATGAAAATCATCACTAACCCCCAAATCCTCTCCGCATTCTGGGCAGCATGGGCATGGCTCGCAGCAGCTGCATACTGGGGCACAACCCCCTCCCAGCTTGACCCGGTGGCGCGTCTGGTGCCGGGGCAGCATATTTTCCTGGGCTGGGTGGTGACCGCAGCCGTGCTCACCCTGGGTGCCGTATGCAGGCACCCCGTCATCGGCAGGTGGGCACGCATCGTAGGGCTCATCATCACAACTTGGCTTCTGCTTGCCTGGGCAACCGCCTACATCTACGAAGGCCTCACCGAACAGTCACGCATGTGGGTGTCCGGCAAAAACTATGCCTTCCTTGCCCTCGCAGCAATGGCCACCAGCCCCGTCATGGGACGCAACACCCGGAGCCGACATGAAAAGGAGTAGCCCCGTATGGATCCAGCAATCATCGTTGGGCTACTTGCCCTGGCCGGTACAGCCGTTACCGCGTATGGTGCCTACGCTGGTAAAAAAGGCGACAAGCAGGGGGCGTTCACAGACGATTTGCTGCAGCGCGTCAGCGACCTAGAAAAAAGCATGCGAGATTTGCGAACAGAGTTCGACGCCGAACGGGGGTTGCGTATCCGCTGGGAGAATCACGCCTGGGATTTAACAAGGTCGTTGAAACGCAGCCTCGACGCACTCCACGAAATCGCTATCTGGATAGGAGCCGGGGCAAAACCCCCACCGCCTGATGTGCAGCAGACGATAGAGGAAATTGAGGAAGCGATTAAAAGCATTGACTAGAGGTTTGCCCCTGCTGGTTTGAGCTGTTCGGGATTTCCGAACAGTTGGCCGGTGGGGGCACCTTTTTCATGCCCAAAATCGGTTCCCGTCCCGCATCCGTCCCGCAAAAAACACCAGAGCCACCAGATTCCACATAGCCACCAGACCCCACATAGCCCACCTACCAGCACAAACACAACCACCACCACAAACAACCAAATCACCCAGATCTACGAGGGCACCAACCAGATCT
>NZ_KV799326.1:0-120906 GCF_001809925.1 Corynebacterium sp. HMSC064H12
CTGCGGCCCACTTTTGTTTTACCCACAGGTAAACGGAATTAACTAAGCGTCGATCGGATCCTCGGTTTCCTCTTTTGGTGAATCCTCGTTGGCTCTCTGTGGCAGACTGTCTCTATGACTAATCAGACACCTAACTCCGATGTGGTTAACCTCGCTTCTTCTGAGGACGAGGCTCAAGACAACTTCACTCCCGTAACGACCGAAGAAGGTAAGCTACAACAGCTTATTGAATGGCTCGAAGAACACGTCTCGGCCTATTCCTACTTGAGCGAGGTTGTCCCCTTGGGTGCCTCTGAGGAAGACATTAAGAAGGCTCGTGCGTCAGTCAATGACCGCGGCGCTCGTATGCCAGACGCCATTATTCACGGTTCGATGATGGTCCTGGGGGCGGCTGTCAACCACTCTTCGCCATACCTTGCGTATGCCGACGGCAAGGTAGAGGTGACGGATACGACGGTGGGGGATAGTCCTAGCGTTCCGGTTCGGGTTTTTGTCCCGCAGGATCCAACCGGGTCTGTGGTAGTTGCTGCACACGGCGGCGCTTTCTGGATGGGTGACGGCAGTCTGCGTGAGAATTCCTTCGGCCCAAATATGGCTGCCCTGGCAGCCCGATCGGGCGCAATTGTTGTGGATGTGGATTACCGTCTCGCGCCAGAGCATAAAGTATCTGAGGCCGTCAATGACATCGCGCGGGTAGTCGCATCTGTTGCAGATGATTCGTTGCAGCTTCAAAAATTGGGTGCAATGCCCATCAGTGATCAGAACCCGATAGTTCTCTATGGTGTCTCTTCAGGCGGCCACAACGTTGTTTCTGCGGTGGACCAGATTAGTCAAGACACTCCGGTTGCTCTGTTGCTCGTTGCCCCGGCTCTAGACCTGCGTGGTGCTCCTGCGGTGTGGTTGCAGGCATTCTTCGGCACCTCTGATGATTCGGCAAAGGAAGTGTCACCGGGATTGCATGAGCCGTCGCGAAGCATGCGTGTCCACGTTCAGGCGGCCTCCCGCGATACTGTCGTTCGGCCAGCTACCGAGTACCTGAAGAAGGTTGAGGAGGCAGGGGGAGAGGCCTCTCAGGCGGTATTCTTGGCGACTCACCAGATTGCGGTTCCAAAGGTTCAGCGAGAACAGATTACGGACGCGGCGCGGTTCATTCTAGAGGCCACTCACACGGAACGTGAGCTGCCAGAGGATCCGGCAGGTGAATACGATAAGGAAGCGATCGACCGGCAGAACGAAGAGTCATGGGGCAAGAGCTAGTCAATCCGTTTCAGTTCCCAATGGCGCTCTCGCCGTGCATGTGAGCACCGCGGAGGGGGCGCTGCTAAGGGAAATCGGGGGCGGGTCTAGAACAGTTCAGTGCCAAAATGTCGGGGGCTAACAGCCCCCGGACTAGTTCAGCGGCAGGAGGTTGCGCTTCGTTGCGTGTACCTCTTCCACCCGGTCGATGTTGCGTTCGAGCACATTCCAATCGTTGACAGGAATATTGCGCTGGGCTTGGGCAATGATTGACTTGTCTGGAGTGGACCACGCGAGCGGCACTGGGGTGATCTCGTCGTAGAACTCGGTGCGGCTCTTGTGTGTACCGGCCACAGCAACAGCTGGCACCTTCGCGCCCACGCGGCGGGGGACACCGGAAATCGTGGTGACCGTACGTGTAGCCAGGGCCGGGACGGGCTCGCCATCGGAGGGGTTTTTACGCATGTCCACCAGGGTCATCAGCACCATGGTCCGCTCATCCACACGCGCAATCATGGCCGGAACCAGCGGGGATTCGTCGTAAAGCTCTTGCGGATCCTTAATTGCGCGTCGCACCTGGAAGGTAACGCCGACGTAGAGAGCCGCGAGGGCGAAAAGCACAACCGCGCTGCCGATAACAAACGGCGTGCGGTCGAAAACTATTAGAACCAGCACAGCGCCGACGAGCAGCAGAGCAGAGAAAATGCCGGAGGAGATGAGCAGTCGGCGGGCATCGCGGTAGTACTCGTTGTTGGCGTTGGTGTGCTCGCGGTTGACGGGGAAGTGAAAGTTCATGGCAGTCCTTTAGTTATCCAGTTTTCTAGGATTCCGAGCTAGCGGTGGAATCACCGGGCAGGGAGGGCCCGAGGTACTCGTCTGCGTCGACGATTCGGTAGGCGTAGCCCTGTTCCGCCAGGAAACGCTGGCGGTGAGCTGCGTATTCGGTATCGAGCGTATCGCGAGTCACCACCGAGTAAAAGACGGCGCCACCACCATCGGACTTCGGGCGCAGGAGACGCCCCAGGCGCTGTGCCTCCTCCTGTCGGGAACCGAAGGTGCCGGAGATTTGCACGGCGACAGAGGCTTCGGGAAGGTCGATGGAAAAGTTCGCAACCTTGGAGACCACCAGCGTGTTGATCTCGCCGCGCCGGAACTTCCCAAAGAGCTCCTCGCGTTTGGCGTTGGACGTCTTTCCTTCGATGACGTCGACGCCGAGCTCTTCGCCGATCTCTTCGAGCTGATCCAGGTAGGCACCAATCACCAGAGCGGGTTCGCCCTCGTGTCGGGCAAGGATTTGCTTGACGACGGGAATCTTCGTCGGCGTCGTTGCGGCCAGACGATACCTGTCGGAGGCCTCAGCCGTGGCGTAGAGCATGCGCTCGGACTCGGTCGGGGTCACGCGGACCTCAACGCAGTCTGCCGGTGCGATCCAGCCCTGGGCTTCAATGTCCTTCCATGGGGCGTCATAGCGCTTCGGCCCGATCAGGCTGAATACGTCGCCTTCGCGGCCGTCCTCGCGCACCAGGGTGGCGGTGAGCCCCAGTCGACGGCGCGACTGCAGATCCGCACTCATTCGGAACACGGGAGCGGGCAGGAGGTGGACCTCGTCATAGATGATGAGGCCCCAGTCGCGGGAATCGAATAGCTCGAGTGCGCGGTATTCTCCCTTAGTCTTGCGCGTGACCACTTGGTAGGTCGCAATGGTGACGGGGCGAATTTCCTTCTTTTCGCCGGAGTATTCGCCGATTTCGTCTTCGGTCAGCGAGGTGCGTCGCAGCAGCTCGTCGCGCCACTGCCTGCCGGCGACGGTGTTGGTGACCAGGATCAAAGTGGTGCGCTGCGCGTCTACCATGGCCGCAGCACCGACGATTGTCTTGCCTGCGCCACAGGGCAGCACCACGACGCCGGAGCCGCCTTCGCGGAAGGAATCAGCCGCCATGCGTTGGTAGTCGCGCAGTTCCCAGGTGTCGTGGCCGCCGGTGCCCTGATCCTGCCAAGCGATGGCGTGTGCCTCACCATCGATGTAGCCGGCGGTGTCATTGGCCGGCCAGCCGACCTTCAGCAGCTCCTGTTTGATACGGCCTCGCTCGGAGGGGTGCACGGTCCAGGTGTCGGCATCGATTTGCTCACCGAGCATCGGACGTATCTTTTTGTGCTTGGTCACCTCGGCCAGTACCGCAGGGTCGTGTGAGACCAGAATAAGGCCGTGAGCTGGATGCTTGGTCAGGCTCAGGCGACCATAGCGGTCCATGGTCTCCGCGACGTCGATAAGCAGCGGCTGTGGGACGGGGAACTTGGAGAAGCGCTCGAGGACATCGACCACCTGCTCCGCGTCGTGACCGGCGGCGCGAGCATTCCACAGCGCCAGCGGGGTGATGCGGTAGGTGTGCACATGTTCAGGAGCACGTTCGAGCTCCGCGAACGGTGCCAGCGCCGCGCGTGCCGCATCCGCCTCCGGATTATCGACCTCCAGCAGCACCGTCTTATCCGATTGGACGATCAGCGGCCCCGTACCGAAACCCATTATTTCCTCGCCTCGCAGACATTCGACCAAAAATAAGCTAAAGGTCAATTCTGCCACGATTACGCAGAAGATGCGTCACGGGCTCGAATCATCCCGAACCGCCACATTCGCTTCTGCATCGCTTTACGACGGTCCGCGCGCCCGCCGCCTAGTCGACAGGATGTACTTCGGTAATGCGATGCAGCAGGAAGCGCAGCACTTGACTGGTGGCCGGGTCGATAGCATCGACCTGCCCACCGGAGACGGTGACTGGGCGCACGCGCTTGCGGCCGGGTTTGCCGTTGCGGTCAACGTAGCTCAAATACAGGTCGTCGCCATGGCGAGCCGCGCGCTGCAGAAGCTTGAACGCTTCGGTGCCGGAGGCGTAGTCGCTCGTGCCATTGGTGCTAGTGCTGGCACCGGCAGCTGTCCCCGTACCTGTCGCCGAATCTGCAGCCGAGCCAGAGACCCCAGCAGTGCTGCCACTGGCCGTAGCGCCACTGGAACTACCGGCGTGCTCAGCAGCACGGTTGCCATCGGCAATAGCCGTCAACGCCTGGCTGATGCGTTCCGGTTCGGGCATCGTTGTACGCGCAGCGGGCACCGGAGCCGGCGCCTCAATGCGGCAGGGAGCGCGACCGAGATCCAGCACCAAACCCTCTGCATCTTCGGCGATGATGGAAAAGCCCGCATTTCTAGCGGTCTCAATCACCTGGGCAAGCGGGGCCTGGCTAATTAGCACCGTTTCGGCAATCTTCCGCAACGCCAGGCTTTGTCCAGCCTGGTGACTCTGGAATGAGGCCAGCAGGGCCGGATCGTCACAGCGGATAAACGACGCTGCGGGGCCACCGCGGAGACGACCGTGGCGGCGGGCGACGTCGTCAAGCAAATAGGTAATGGACTGCGGCACCTCGCCGACGGCGTAGCGCGAAAGAAACTCCGAGATATCGGCGGCATTGATGCCGGCGTCGAGGGCATCGCGAAGGCTGTCTTCGGTCACGCGGTAGACGCTGGCGAGGCCGGGAGATTCCAGCTGCGCAATCGAACTGAGCATGCGTTCCATCTCCGGGGATGCGGGGCCCGGTACGACGATGGTGTTGTCCGCCTGAACCATCAGGTACGAGGCGTTCGGTGGCAAGAGGTTGTTACAGGCGGCACGCAGATCGTCGAAGGCCTCGGCGGTGCCGGATTCGATGAGCGCGACCATGGCTTTGCCAACCTCGCTAAGGCCGACGGAAATCGTTTCCACGCCCGGGTCCCGCACGACGATGCCGAGGGCGACCAGCTCGTCGACCACGCCACTGAGCGTCTCGTCCGTGCACCTCGCGTTGGTAATCGGGTAGTAGTAGGCGGCGCATTCACGCAGGTCAGTCAGAGCAACGATGTCGTTGTCGCTTGCCGACGACGCCACCTGCGCACAGCAGGCCAGCACCATTTCCCGGATTGACGGTACCCCGGAGAGCCGAGCTTGTGGGGAGAGTAGAGCAATGCGCTTGCCTTCCTCATTGAGCTGGTCGACCCGCCAGGGAGCTGCGTCGCTAGTGCGAGTGCCGACCGTCAAACTCACCCACCGGTCAACCAGATCGGCGTCGAGGAAGCCGTCGGCTGCCAGCGTGGGGGCGAAATAGTCACCACCGGTGTCATGCAGTGGCAGCGGATGCGGAGTGCCGACATGAACCAGCCCCGCTGCACTGAGGTTAGCCACGCCGCGAGCCAACTCCGAGATGTCGACGCCGAGCTCCTCGATGAGACTGCGGGTTTCCCGCACTCCAATGACACCGTTTTTCAATGTCGGCGCGGGGTCGGTTCCCAGCAAGTCCAGCAGGTCAGTCGCCTGTCGCAAAGTTTCCCAGGCAGTGGCGGCAGCACGGTCGTTACCGCTGGCAATCACGTGGGTAGCGGGGGTTTCGGGGCGCAGGGGGACGTCGTCGTCGGCAAGCCCGACTCCACGCATAAGCGCGCGAACGGTGGCGGGCAGGCGGACGGTGCCCTCGTCGATGCGTTCGAGCAGGCCGGCGTTGATGAGCGCTGGGACCGGCAGCGAAGGGTCGGCATCCGGATGAGCGTCCTTTGTAACGCCGAGACCTCCGGAGTTGGCGAGGGTGTCCAGAAGCCGCTGCTGTCTGTCTGTAACCTCGGTGAGTGCCGTGCGTAGCTGACTGCGGCTTGGGCCATCGGGATTGGGCAGAAGATACCAGCCAGGTGGCAACGAGGTGGCGACCTCATCGCTGAGACAGAAGTAGTCCTGCCAGGGCAGAGGTTTCTTGCGGGTGGACTTGCCGGTGAAGGTGCCGCGGGGGCCGGGACCGTTGCCCCAGATGAGTCCGTATTCGCGCAGGGTATCGAGGCTTGTCCGAATATGCGTGGCCGTGGGCCGTTGATTGGCGGGAACCTCTGCTCGAGAGAGTAAGTCGAGAATGTAGTCGATGAGGGCGTCCGCAGTGACGGGTTCGGCGTCAGCACCGAGGTCGGCGGCGGCCTCAATGCAGGCGAGCTCCAGTGCGGGCAGTTTGGTTAGCGCGCGGGAGACAGAAGCGCGGAGCTGGAGCCTTGCCGCTAGCACCTGGGAAGACTTCGGCGGTGGCGACAGCGCATCGGGGCGATTGCTGAGGATAGTGCCCACAAATTGGTCTGGTTGACCTGCCAGCCAGTCGGAAAAGAGTGCAAAGGGGGTGGTGCTAGTCATGACAATCCCCACTTTAGTGAGATTTAAGGAGGGGAGAAGGTGACTGGGGAGAAAATTTTTGGGATAATCTCAGCATGGCTAACGTTGCAAAGAAATCCTATGTCGATCCCGGCTGGCCGAAGGACCTCGAGCCTGGTCAGCACGCTGTTACTGAACTGATTGCTCACCACGCTGGTGCAGATTCGCCTTTCGGCGACATTGAGTTCCCGGTTGATCCGGAGACTCTGGGTTACGTGCACCCGACCACGGTGATTAACAAGTAATCTTTTAGATTCTTAGCAGAGCTACTTCTGCTGGAGGCCCGCAGCCGTGACTGCTAGTTCAGCCATGGCTGCGGGTTTTCACATCAGTGGCCTCGGGGCGGGGGCTTGAGTAGGGGCGCTTGAAGTGGGGGCTTGAAGTGGGCGGGGGCTTATTCAAGCCCAGTTTTTTGGCCAATCCACCGGAATGGCCCCATGGATGCGGGCTGCAAATGTGAAACTGTGTAAGTTTATGACACTTTCAAGCCATTTTTCGGGCCATTTTTGTCATAAACGCAGTCACTAACTCGCGTTGGCACGCGGTCGCTAGCCATAAACGCAGGCAGTAACTCACGCAGTCACTAACTCGCGTTGGGTCGGTACCGCCAACCTGCGGAAGCCAAAAAGTAGCCCCGAGGGGGATTACCCTCGGGGCTACTGTGATGAGCTGGCTAGCTCGAAAGTCTTAAATCAGACCCTGCAGCTTCGACAGGTCGAACGGAATGGCTGCGACCAGTTCCTGCGGGAGCTCAACCTCGCCGGTCAGTGCACGGAACTCAGCGATGAGTGCCTGAGCGTCGGACAGGCTGTCGACGTTGGACAGGCGGTCAGCGAACTGCTGGACCAGGTCAGTCTTGGAGTCGGAAGCAGCAGCTGCCGGAGCGGCCTGTGCGCGAACAGGAGCGGAGCCCTGGCTCGGGTGCGGACGATCGGTCGGGCCGGAGGAGAGACCCAGGCTTGCGGAGCAAGCCGGCCATGCGCCCCAACCCTGCTGAGCCAGGACCTTCTCAGCAACGTAAATCTGCTGCTCGCGGGAAGCCTGATCAGCGGTCGAAGCGAACTCGTTACCACCGAAAGCGTTCCAGGTGCTTGCGGAGAACTGCAGACCGCCGTAGTAGCCGTTTCCGGTGTTGATGTGCCAGTTGCCGCCGGACTCACACTGTGCCAGGCGGTCCCAGTCGGAGTCCGGAGCTGCAGAAGCGGTCGGTGCGAAGATAGCGGCACCGGCACCGAGGATTGCGCCGGTCAGTGCAACCTTTGCCGAAGTGGAAGCGAAGGTGTTGGTCTTAGCTGCGTGGCGAGCCATATGAAAATTTCCTTTTCGTCGATTTTCTTTGTGGCGCCAGTGGGGCTAATGCAACCCCATCTCACTCTTATGGAAAGTTCTTCACGTTATTGATAACGGGCCGATGTCATCGCACTGGAGTGAGATGAAGGCGATCTATGCGACTTCGTCCGTTAAACGCGTCGATTGCACACCGTAGCGGTTGATAACGAAATAGTCACGCGAATCGCCGGATTCTTAATTTTGAGCGCAGGTGGGAAATATGCATAAAAGTAGGTGAAACTGCAGGTAAGAGACGTGACTGTTATTGGTGTTGTGTAAGTTAAAACTTCAAAATGTGATAAAGCTCACGTTATCGTCTTGTTATTTTTCCGGTTTTGGCGCGCCGCATGCACTGAGAAGGATGGCCATAAGAGATAGTCATAAAGAACCAACGCTGGCAGTTAGTTGCCGTCTCGGTGCGTCAATCCGCGAGAGTGCTCGCTTCACACAGATCCGTCTTCCCTTTATGTCCCCATCTATGGGTATAATTGAGTTCTTTAGGTAATCGGAGGTGACGTGCACATGCACGCCGCTACCGCTGCCGCCACTTCGCACTAGTAAGCAGTAATAAATAATGTGTTCCCGGTTGGAGTGCGTCCTGTTTTGGTCGCACCTTAATTAAAGGAACACCATTAAGACAGCACCCGGCCTGGCATATCCTCGCGGTCCTGTCTGGCCAAGCTCGCCCCGAGCGAGCCTCTAACTCTGGCCATTTGTGCGTGCGAGGACGGTGGCAAATGCGGAAGAATTGCATCTCCGATCCGAAGACCCCGAAGGGCAGTCACCGCTGCACAAGGGGAACGAGGTTGAGTGCCCCCAGTCACAGGGCACGGGAAGGTTAGGTGGAAAGTGCCCATCGGTAAGGTCAGGTGGTACGACAAGGATCGCGGTTTTGGCTTCGTTTCGAATCCGGACGGTGAAGATGTCTACATCGGCAGGAACGTGCTGCCGAAAGGCGTGGAAGAACTCGTAACTGGTCAGCGCCTGGAGTACGACTACGCTGACGGCCGCCCAGGCCCGCAGGCTCTCCGGATCAAGGTGCTCGACGAGGGACCGCGCGGTGCCCGTCACCGCCGTGGCGGGGCAGGTGGGGGCGCAGGAGCCCGTCGTCAAGCAAAGAAGCACAGCCCCAGCGATCTCAACGGCATGATTTCGGACATGATTTCCATGCTGGAGTCGACGGTGCAGCGTGACCTGCGCGCCGGGCGTTACCCGGAGCGTAAGGACGGCCACCAGATGGCTGAAGTCCTGCGTGCGGTCGCGCGCGAGCTGGACTCGTAAGTCGGTAGAAGATGTGAAAAACGCCCGCTCACGAAGGTGGATAACCTCAGTGAGCGGGCGTTTTGCTGTGCTTTACGACTGTTCGTTGACGATCGACCAAGTAATACCGTAGGTGGTCTCTTCACCCTCGGAGTTCTTTCCGATGAGCGCGGTGGAAACCTCCACGACCCCGAGTGGGGTGCGTTTGCCGGCAACAGCTGCGGAGCCGGCGATGGTCTCGGTCGTGGCTTCGCCCGGATCCTTGCGAGAGGTGGAGTTGACCGCATCGTCGGAGAAGAAACGCTGCAGAGTCCAAGAGTTAGAGCCAACAGTGGAGCCGACGTTAACCTCAGCTGTCTCCTGCTCGCCCAGGGAGATCTTGGCGGCGTTGGCCTCAGTCGTGGTGCAGGCATTCTTCTCAAAGAGGTCGCAGACACGGTAGGGAAGAACCTCTGTGGTTTCGCCGTCCTGAATGACCTCGATGGACAGCGCGTGCGGGTCGTCGATTGCCTGGTTGGTCCACTTATTGACGGCAAGGACAATGCCGGTGACGACAAGACCCACCACGACAATAGCGCCGACAACCATGAACGCCTTACTATTCTGTTGCCAGCGGCGCCTACTCGATCCCATCAACTCTCACTTCCCGACATTCGTAACGGAATTGAAGCTACGTTCAGTCACACTAGCTGTTCTCGGGCTAGATACTGCTATTCACTCACGGTAACACGGTAGGCCGTGGGCCATTTCTTCCCTGTGAGCAGGAACTGGCGGGGGCCATTGGGGGAGGTAGAGGAAGAATCCGGCAATAGAGCAATGCCGTTGAGCACATCAATACTGTTTTGCTCTGCCGGGGAGAGCTGCGCGTACAAGTCGCGGAAGAGCTCGGTGGCATCGACGATGCCTGTGACCTTTCCGTCTTCCGGGTTGATGCGGTAGATGAATGGACTCTGCCAGACGTTGGCCCAAATCTCGCGGTGCGATTGCGGGGAGTTTGGTCCGTCCGCGTTGCTCTGGTTGTTTGAATCGCTCGTGTCCGCTGGTGCTTCGTCCGGAGCTGCGTCCGGGGCTATGTCGGTGTCGACAGTGACGCACTCGAGTTCGTTGAGCCACGTTGTCTCTGTACCTGCTGCAGTGACGGGCAGTTGACGCTGGGAAGAGAGGTCATCGGGGGCGCGGAAAGTGAGGGTGCCACTGCCGTCGGAGGTCACGATGGTGTCCTCGAAGGAGCACGCGCCCCAGCCTTCGGTGTCGAAGGGAACCTCGCGACGCTGCTTGAGAGTAGCCGCGTCGCGTTCAATGGCGCGTCCTTCCTTCCACGTCAGCTGCCACACGGTATCTCCATGACGGGTAATCCCCTCGCCGAAGAGTTCAGGCTGTAAATCTTCCACGTTGGTCGGCTCGGCTGCAGAGTTGTCGAGCCACTGCGGTAATCGGTAAATCTGGGACTCGCCGTAGAGGCCGGTGCCCATCAACAAAGAGCCATCGGGTTCGAACTCAAGGCCCTGGACAAAAGGCGCAGCGACGTTCTTCTCCGTGGGAAGTGGTGGAGCCAAGACAGGATAGGACTGCTCGATGGCCAGTTTCAGTGTCGGAACGTCACCGAGCCCCGGCACCTTATCGGCACCGACCAGCTCGGAGGGATTAACCGATGCCGAAGTCGACCTTGGGGCGGTGCCGGAGTTCGAGTCCGCACTAGCTCCACTAGAAGGGGCCTCGCCTGAGGGATCGCCACCTGAACCAGTTTCAGCCGCACAGCCGGCCAATAGGGCGGCAGTTGCCACGGAGAGGATGGCAGCTCGGACCGTCGTAAAGCGTGATGAGTGGAAGGTGCGGGCGGGTTTTGCGTCGCCCGACGGGAATCTGTCCATAGCTTCACTCTAGGATAGGAAACGTGACTGAAAATCGACGACGTTCCCGAAACAGCCGCCGACGGGGGAAGGTGATGAATCACCAGGCGGTCGACACTGCCCGTACCGCGATTGAAGAGCTCGGGGAGGGGCCTGCCGGCGCGCACACCGGTGTAAGTGTCGTAGGCGAGGGCGTTGCGGTGCATCGTTTTGCGGCTGACCTGCCCGGATACAGGGGCTGGGAGTGGCATGTGGTGGTCGCGTGCGCGCCGGGCACTCAACAGGCGACGGTCAGTGAAGTGGCTCTTGTCCCTGGCGAAACCGCGCTGCAGGCGCCTGAATGGGTGCCCTACGAGGAGCGGCTGCGCCCCGGTGACCTCGGTCCGCGCGATTTGTTGCCGGCTGCAGTGGGAGATGAGCGACTCGACGGCGATGACTTGCAGACCCGCACCTTGTCGGCGCGTGGTGTGGAAGACACCGAGCAGCGTTGGGAAGAGGGCGATACCGGCCCCGAGAGTGACTTTGCTCGGGAAGCATTGCACCGCTGCCGAACCTGCGCCTTTATGGTCCCGCTGACCGGTCCGCTCGGTAAGAACTGGGGCGTGTGCGTTAACGAATGGACATTCGATGCCACGGCCGTAAGCTTTGACCACGGCTGCGGTGCTCACTCAGCTATCCCGGAAGTAACGGGGCAGGGTGCACCGGTGGCGGAACCCTACCAGGATTCCCACCTGTAGCTTTCCACCTAGGCAAACGCGATGACGGAGAAGGTGCAGTTTCGACGCCACTGTGGCCCCAGAGACTGCACCGTTACGGATTTCGGCACAAAAATTCCGCTCTGACACGGATAAACACGTGACACGGATAGTAAAGAGACTCTAGAGAGGCATAAAAAATGGACAAAGGTACGTCCACCTCTGCAACATCCTCAGATGAGGCGAAGGACTCCAAGCCTGCACGGAAGGGGAGCCATCTTTCGGCAGTGGACCGCTATTTTCACATCACGGAGCGCGGTTCGACGACCGTGACCGAGATTCGCGGTGGCGTAGTGACCTTCTTCGCGATGGCCTACATCATTCTGCTCAACCCGCTGATCCTCGGCAATATCGAGGATGTCAACGGCAATAGCCTGGGGATACCACAGGTCGCTGCTGTCACCGCGCTCGCCGCGGGTGTCATGACCATTACTTTTGGTCTCTTTGCCAAGTACCCCTTCGGCATTGCGACGGGCCTGGGCATCAACACCCTGGTTGCCGTGACATTCGTTGCTAACGAGGGGCTGGCCTGGGAAGAAGCGATGGGCCTGGTCGTGCTGGACGGGGTGATTATCGTGCTGCTGGCGCTGACCGGATTCCGCACAGCTGTCTTCCACGCGATTCCGTCCGATATGAAGGCCGCGATGAGTGTGGGTATCGGCCTATTCATTGCCATGATTGGTCTGGTCGACGGTGGCCTGGTTCGCCGTATTCCCGATGCCGCTGACACGACTGTTCCGGTGCAGCTCGGCATCAATGGTCAGATTGCCTCGTGGCCGACCGCCGTGTTCGTCCTCGGGCTGATTATCTGCGGCATCATGGTTGTCCGCAATATTCCAGGTGGCCTGTTCATCGGCATCGTGCTGAATACCATCATTGCGCTCGCAGTCGAGGCCTTGACGGATGCGGGCCCCTCCTTCGCTGATGGCAAGCCAGTGCCGACCGGTTGGAATCTCGCGGTACCGACTCTGCCGGACCGCGTAGGCGGCATGCCGGACTTGTCCCTCGTTGGAGCTGTGGATCTTTTCGGTTCCTTTGCCCGCGTCGGTGCCCTCAGCGCCACCATGCTGCTGTTTACCTTGGTCCTGGCGAACTTCTTCGATGCCATGGGCACGATGACTGGTCTGGGCAAGCAGGCCGCACTTGTCGATGAAGACGGTGTGCTGCCGGACATGAAGCGCGCACTGGTTGTCGAAGGCACCGGTGCCATTGTCGGTGGTGCAGTCAGCTCCTCGTCGAACACCGTCTTTGTGGACTCCGCAGCGGGCATCGCCGATGGTGCACGGACTGGCCTTGCCAACATTGTCACCGGCATCCTCTTTCTGGCGGCGATGTTTTTCACCCCGCTCTATGAAATCGTGCCCATCGAGGCTGCCGCGCCAGTGCTGGTCATCGTCGGTGCCATGATGATCGGGCAGATTACCGAGATTGATTTCACCCGTTTCGACATCGCACTGCCGGCATTTTTGACTATTGTCACCATGCCGTTTACCTACTCGATTGCAAATGGTATCGGCATCGGTTTCATCACCTTTGCTGCGATGGCTATCTTCTCGGGTCGTGCCAAGTCCGTACATCCGCTGATGTGGATTGTCTCCGGCCTGTTCATCATCTACTTCGCCGCCGATCCGTTCACCGCTCTGCTGGGCGGCTAAAGAGTTTCCATGAGTACCACCACATCCCTCGAACGCTTTGCGCCCATCGTCGTCGACGATCCCGCCGACAGCCGTCTCGATGACATCCGCAACCTCAACAAGTCCGATTCCCGCCCCGATTTGCCCGGTGGGAAGGGGCTGGTCATCGCCGAAGGCACGCTCATTGTGCCGCGGTTAGTGCGCTCACGCTTTCCGCTCCGCGCAGTCTTTGGTACTCGCCAGAAGCTCGCATCGCTTGCCGACGGACTGACCGCGAGCGAGGCCGCTATTGCGGAAACGGTGCCCTGGTTTGAACTCGACCGCGAGGTTCTGGCCGCAGCGGCCGGATTTGATCTTCACCGCGGCCTTCTGGCCACCGCTGACCGCGCGCCGGAGCTATCGGTGGACCAAGTTCTGAGCGGAGCCACCACCTTGGCCGTGATGGAGGGAGTCGGTGACCACGAGAACATCGGAGCCCTGTTCCGTAACGCGGCGGGCATGGGCGTGGATGGGGTCGTCTTCGGCGCGGCCTGCGCCGATCCGCTGTATCGCCGCAGCGTGCGCGTTTCCATGGGGCATGTGCTGACAGTCCCATTTGCGACTCTGCCCGGTACTACGACCACCTGGCAGCGAAGCCTGGACCAGCTCAAAGAGCAGGGCTTCCGCGTGGTGTCGATGACCCCTGCGGGCACGGTGGACCTGTGGGATGCCATGGACACGGACAAGGTCGCGATTCTCGTTGGCGCTGAGGGGCAGGGGCTTACCGAGCACGCGATGGCAGCCACCGATGTGCGTGCTCGCATTCCCATGTCACCGGGAACTGACAGCCTGAATGTGGCTACCTCCGCGGCGATCGCGTTCTACGAGCGACTGCGCGTTCAGTCGCAGCGCGCAGGGCGGTAGAAACTATTTCCCGAACTTGCCTCGCGCCCGCTGCCAGGTGCGGCCAGCGAAGTTCTTGGCCTTAGCCCCAAAGCGACTGAGCTCCTCCAGAAAGTCTCGGTTCGGCTCTGCGTTGTGAACTTCGTAGTCGTCGTAGGCGCGGTCAAGCTCTGCGCCAGACTCGGACGAACCCGGCTCACCCATTAGCCCGCGTGGACTACGAGACGTCGAATACGAAGCCCCGGGAGCCGCACGACGGCCATCCACCGCAAAACCACTAACAGGGATATCGGTAGCGGGCGAATGCGGGTCGAATCCGAGCCAGTCGGTGATGACGGCGTCGGCAAGCTCTGCCGGAACGAACGGCAAACCGACCCCCTCGCGTGGACGTGAACCCGTACCTTCGAAAGCATCGGGCAGCGGGCGGTGCTTGCCCGCCCAGAAGCTGCCCTCTGCGGGGCAGGGAAGACCGATGTCTTCCAGTGTGCGGTAGCGAGTAGCGGAGAAAGCACGCTTGAGCTCACCATCGTGCCAATGCGCAAAGGCACCGAAGCCCGTGGATTTATTCGACACACTCGCGTAGACGTCCGTGGCGGCAATCTCCTGGCGCAGACGAGGCGACAGCTTGGACAGCTGCGAGACATCATCGAGAACCGTCTGCAGTACGGCAACGCCCTCAAATCCACCGATGTAGTATTCACCGTCACCGGTTTCCGCCGAGCGGTTGAGCGGGAAATCACCAATCGGTGTTACCGGCAACGTCGAGTCATAGAGAGCTAGGAAACGACGCCCGAAACCGCGGTCATGCTGAACACCTGTCTCCAGGGTCGCAGCAGGGTCATTGGTGCTGATAAACCAAATCGTGACTACACCGCGGCGAATCGCGGAGAATTCGAAATCAGAAGCGTTGCCACTGGTCATGGAGCTCATTGTCGAGGGAAACTCCTACTTCTTCGGGCCGTTCGGACGTACGCCGAGTAGCACATCCTCCCACGACGGCATGACAGTCTTCTTCTTGCGCTTCGGCTGCTCCGCGTCCGGGTGCTGCAAGAACTCCGCCTCGTCAATATCGTCGTCGGCGGCATCGCTTTGCGACGGAACATCCTGCTCCCCGTGGCCTCGCTGCGGCTCCGCCGAAGACTGCCATGCGGCTGGCATCTCAGAGGTATCCGCGGTATCAGCAGCTCGATTGGCCTGCGGAGCCAAGTCTCGGTTGCGGCGGGCAAAGTCGGGGTCAATCAGCTCTGCTGCCAGCTCATTGCGAGCAATGGTGAGCGCGGAAAGTCCCTCCGCCTGGTAACTCCACTCAGCTACGTTGGTGGTGTGGCCGACATTCCAAGTAACCGTCACAATCCACTGTCCACTCGGGTCGCGGTAGGCGTCCCACGAGGCATCGGCGAGTTCCTGGCCACGGGCGGCAAAAGCGGTGGCGAGAATCTCCCACAGGGACAACTTGGCCGGGCCATCAATGCGACGTGGCTTCGACTGCTTGCCGAGCTCCGCAATACGTGCGCGCTCCGCAAGCACCGGGTAGGCGAAGGACTCAATCTTGCGCGGCTGCATGCCGCTGTACTCAATGAGCTCCTCCACCGTCTGGCCGCTGCGAATGCGATCCTGGATTTCGCGCGGCGACAAAACTACGCGGGGCTCTTCCAGAACTGGCTTCGGTGCCGTTGGAGTCTTCTTCGGTGCCCCGCCTGCCGTAGCGGAGTTGCCGGCCGCCTCGCTGCCTTCGGCCGCGTCGCCGCTTGCGGTGGTGGCTTCCGCTGTGCTGCCACTAGTGGAACTTCCGTCGGTGGAGCCCCTCTCTGCGGTAGCACTCTCCCCAGAGCTACCGCTGGCAGTGGCGGTGGCGGCGCTGGATCCGTCGGCAAGCGATGCGGAATCAGCTACAGCAGGGGAACCAGTGGCATCGGCGAGCTCGAAGTGCTCGACCAGGAAAGTGCGCAGGTTCTCGTCGAGAGGCAGCGTGAAGCGAAGTCCCTCCTGCCGTTCCTGCTCGGTGATATCGGCGGGAACGAGAATCAGTGAATCGGTCACATCGCCGTCCAGAACGGGCTTCAGCTCCCTCATGCGAGAACCTCCTTGTTGGTCGACGTTATAAGTAATGCTCACTAATCATGGTAAACGACAAAACTCCCGCGTCACGGACAAATGGGGCAATGCCCTTGCGCGTGGCGCGGGAGTTATGCGGCTGAGGCCGGTATTTGGCTGTTACTTTGCAGCGTAGCCGTTGTCCAGAACCCAGTCGATAGCGCCAGTCAGACGACGGATGTCCTCCGGGTCGATGGCCGGGAACATACCGATGCGCAGCTGGTTGCGGCCCAGCTTGCGGTACGGCTCGATGTCGAGGATGCCGTTGGCGCGCAGAACCTTGGCAATCTGTGCGGCGTCGATGTTGTCCTCGAAGTCGATGGTGCCGACGACCAGCGAGCGCTTTGCAGCATCGGTGACGAACGGAGTTGCCTCCGCGCGGTTCTCAGCCCAGTTGTAGAGGTGGGAGGAGGACTCGGTGGTGCGGGCAACCATGCCGTCGAGGCCGCCGTTGGCGTTCATCCACTTGACCTGATCAGCCAGCATCAGCAAAGTGCCGACGGCCGGGGTGTTGTAGGTCTGGTTCTTGCGGGAGTTATCAACGGCAGTCTGCAGGTTCAGGAAAGCCGGGATGAAGCGGTCGGAAGAATTGATCTTCTCAATACGATCGATGGCAGCCGGGGACATTGCAGCCAACCAGATGCCGCCGTCAGAAGCGAAGCACTTCTGCGGGGAGAAGTAGTAGACGTCAGCCTGGAACATGTCGACCGGGAGGCCGCCGGCACCGGAGGTGGCATCGATAGCCACGAGCTGGCCCTCGGAGCCTGCCGGGCGGGTGACCGGAACCATGGTGCCGGTGGAGGTCTCGTTGTGAGCCCAACCAATAAGGTCAACGCCCTCTTCGCCAGCGACAACCTCAGGTGCGGAACCCGGCTCTGCTTCGATGATCTGCGGAGCGTCGAGCCACGGAGCCATCTTGGAGGCCTTGGCAAACTTGGAGGAGAACTCACCGTAAGTCAGGTGAGCGGACTTCTTCTCGATGAGCCCAAAGGTGGCAGCATCCCAGAAAGCGGTTGCGCCGCCGAGGGACAGGACAATCTCGTAGCCTTCCGGAAGCTGGAAGAGCTCAGCCAGACCTTCGCGAACCTCACCAACAACGTTCTTCACTGCCGGCTGACGGTGGGAGGTACCCATGATAGAGGTACCGCCGTCAACGATTGCCTGAATCTGTGCCGGGCGAACCTTCGACGGACCGCAACCAAAGCGGCCGTCGCCGGGCTGGAACTCTTCAGGGAGGACTGGGAATTGATCGCTCATATGAGGCGCAACCTTTCAAAGTGCATTCAAAGTGAAGCTTGATATACAGCCGTTGTCTTCAAACTCTAGCGGTAATCGGGGGTACTTATAGCAAAAGGGTGGGGTTCAATTGCCCCCGCTTCCGTACTTTGCATAACAAAACAGGGTGGATTGGCGTATTTGCAAAGTTTGCGAAGAATTTTTTCCAGTTTTGTTGGTGCTGAAAACTTGGCGGTGTGGGGCCTCGGGCGGGCGGCGAGGGGTGAATTATTGTGGATTTAGTCGATGTGTTTTCGGGCGTCGGCTCGATGGCTTTTGAACTTTTAAAGACATTGGCCGCTGAATGGGCTCCTGACCTCCTGATTAGTAAATGAGCAGTGACAACGTAATAAACCCGTTTTTTCCATTTGCATTTCGGGGTGAAGAGGGGTCAAGATTGGGTAAGCCCAGGCTGCCCGAATGGGGTAGAGGGTGTTGCACTGCTCACACTCTTTGATATTGTGTGTTCTAATCCACTGCAGGTGTCGGTTCTTTATGGTTACGACACGGTCGATGTGAACTAAGCAAACTTTTTTCACAGGGCAAGATGCAATGGAACGCAAATGTCGCGCATAATTGAATCATTGAAAACAATGCGACCCCGAAGGGGTGGCGTGGAGTTGGGAGGCAGCATGCTGTTTTCCGCTGTGCCTGCTTCCCCCGCACTCTGGAGTCGTTAAGAAAAATTTTTCTGTGAAAGGGAAGTTGTGGCTACTAAAGACGGCAAAGCTGTACTCCACTACCCGGGCGGCGAGTTCGAGATGGACATCGTCAAGGCAACCGAGGGTAACGACGGTATCGCACTGGGCAAGATGCTCCAGGAAACTGGACTGACCACCTTTGACCCAGGCTACACCGCCACCGGTTCTACCGAGTCCAAGATCACTTACATCGACGGCGGTAACGGCATTCTGCGCTACCGCGGTTACCCGATTGAGCAGCTGGCTGAGAAGGCTACCTTCAACGAGGTTTCCTACCTGCTGATTCACGGCCACCTTCCGTCTGAGGAAGAGCTTGCGCAGTTCAACCACGACATTCGTCACCACACCCTGCTGGACGAGGACTTCCGTCGCGCATTCAGCATCTTCCCGCGTGGCGCACACCCGATGCAGACCCTGGCTTCCTCGGTCAACATTCTGGCTTCCTACTACCAGGACGAGCTGGATCCGCTGAACGAAGAGCAGCGCAACCTGGCTGCGGTTCGCCTGATGGCTAAGGTCCCGATGCTGGCTGCATACGCTTACCGCGCATCCAAGGGTGAGCCGTACATGTACCCGGACAACAACCTGAACGCTCGCGAGAACTTCCTGCGCATGATGTTCGGTTACCCGACCGCTGACTACGAGGTTGACCCGGTAGTGGTTGACGCTCTGGACAAGCTGCTCATCCTGCACGCTGACCATGAGCAGAACTGCTCCACCTCCACCGTCCGCATGGTCGCTTCCTCCGGCGCTTCCATGTTCGTCTCCATCGCTGCTGGTATCAACGCTCTGTCTGGCCCGCTGCACGGTGGCGCTAACCAGGCTGTTCTGGAGATGCTCGAGGACATCCAGCAGAACCACGGTGGCGACGCAACCGAGTTCATGAACCGCGTGAAGAACAAGGAGCCGGGCGTCCGCCTGATGGGCTTCGGTCACCGCGTCTACAAGTCCTACGACCCGCGTGCAGCTATCGCTAAGAAGACCGCTCACGAGGTGCTCCAGCACCTCGGCGGCGACGAGCTGCTGGATCTGGCTATGAAGCTGGAAGAGATTGCACTGGCTGATGACTACTTCGTCTCCCGCAAGCTCTACCCGAACGTTGACTTCTACACCGGTCTGATTTACCGCGCCATGGGCTTCCCGACGGACTTCTTCACCGTCCTGTTCGCCATCGGCCGCCTCCCGGGCTGGATCGCTCAGTTCAACGAGCAGGTCACTGACCCGGCATCGAAGATCAACCGCCCTCGCCAGATTTACACCGGCGAGACCGAGCGTGACTTCGTTCCGCGCGACCAGCGCTAAGGTTTCTAGCGATTACTGCGTAGGGGGTTCCTCGCAGGTAACTCAGCATAGAAAAGTCCAGCGTTGAAAACGCGAAAAGGCGCGTACTAGCCTTCGAAAGGTTGGTACGCGCCTTTTATTTTTCCTAGAATTTTAAGAAACCCCATTTGAGTTGGGTCCATTTAAGTTGGAATAATTGCCAGCTTTGATAAATGCCAACTGTGATAGGAGATTGTCTTGTCCAAGCCAGAACTCACTGCTAAGTCCGGTCCGGCTCCGACGGAACTCGTCATCAACGACCTCACTGTCGGTGACGGCAAGGAGGCCACCCCGGGTGCTCGCGTCGAGGTCCACTACGTGGGTGTTGACTACGAGACCGGTGAAGAGTTCGACTCTTCCTGGAACCGCGGCCAGTCCATCGAGTTCCCGCTGAACGGTCTGATTGCCGGTTGGCAGGAAGGCATTCCGGGCATGAAGGTCGGCGGTCGCCGCGAGCTGATTTGCCCGCCGGAGAAGGCTTACGGCCCGGCTGGTGCAGGACACTTCCTGTCTGGTAAGACCCTGGTCTTTGTCATCGACCTGTTGGACGTTAAGTAAAAGGCCACATGCTGGCTCTGTTGGCTGGCTGAGCTTCGCTTCGCGGTTCCTGCTCATCCCTCCGTCGGCGGTTTGCAGGATTTCCGGCGAAGAAAGTGACTGCGTTTATGACACTTCAGGCGTGAAAAATTGCCCAAAAGTGTCATAAACTCAGTCACTTTCTTGCTTTCTGAGGTTGGGGTGGGGGCTGAAGCCCCACACCAGCCCCACACCAGCCCCACACCAGCCCCCAGACCCCTTACTCACCCAGCGCGAAGCGACGGTAGTGGTCGAAACGCTGCTCACGGCCAACGCGAGCCGGATTCTTCTCTAGCTCCCAGAGGGCGTGCTCGATAGCACTCAGAGCACGGCGGGGCAGTTCGGCCGGATTCTCAGGTTCGGCCACAATCTCGTCGATGACCCCGGTCTTCAGCATGGCCTCGGCGCCAACGCCCTGCTCCTCCATCATTTCCGGGGCATGCTCGGTGTCTCGGTAGATAATCGCCGAAGCACCCTCCGGCGGCAACGGAGACATCCAGGCATCGTGCATTGCCAGCACGCGGTCAGAGGGCAGCATGGCCAGCGCACCGCCACCGCAGCCCTGGCCGAGAATGAGTGACACGGTCGGAACCTTCAAGTTCACCAGCGTGGTCAAGGTGCGGGCAATCTCGCCGGCCATGGCATTTTCCTCGGCGTCCTTGGTCAACTCAGCGCCTGGGGTGTCAATGACCGTGACCAGCGGAATGTTCAGGCTTTCCGCGATGCGCATCGCACGGCGGGCAAAACGCAGCGAACCCGGCCCCATTGGATGCGTGCCCAGCGGCGGCTGGTTATGGCGATCCTGGGCGACCAGAATCACCGGCCGCTCACCAATCCGCGCCAGGCGAGCCCGAACCGACAGCGACTTGTGGCCATCGCCGGTGCCGGAGATTGGCACGGAGCAGTCGACAAGGGCATCGATAATATCGCCGCCACCTGGACGAGAAGTATCGCGGGTGCGCAGGATAGCTTCCCAGGTATCGCGACCGTCAATGGCTGCTACTGGCGGTGGGGTGGGTTCGCTGGGGTCTCCGTCGGCAAGCACGTCGATGGTGCGGCGGACAGCGCCGCGCAGACCTTCGAGCGGAATGATGCCGTCGATAATGCCCTGCTTGAACAGGTTCTCGGAGGTCTGAACGCCTTCGGGCATGGGTTCGCCGGTAGCCAGCTCGACGACGCGCGGGCCGAGGAAGCCGAGAAGTGCGCCGGGCTCTGCGAAGGTGAAGTGGCCTGCCGACCCCCACGACGCCATGACACCACCGGTGGTGGGATTGCGCAGGTACACCAGGAATGGCAAGTGAGAATCCTTGTGGCGCGCCACTGCGGTGGTAATAGAGATCATGAGCGCGAACGCAGCAGTGCCCTCCTGCATGCGAGTGCCGCCCGAGGTCGGGGAGAGCAACAGCGGCAGCTGCTCCGCAGTCGCGCGCTCGATGCTGCGAATAATACGACGAGCGGTTGCGGCGCCGATAGAACCGCCGAGGAAGCCGAACTCAGAACAGATGACGGCGACGCGCTTGCCGCCGACGGTGCCTTCGCCGGTGATAACGGCCTCATCGAGACCGGTCTTCTCAGAGGCTCGGGACAGTGTGCCGCGGTAGGACTCGTCGATGTTGCCATGCTCGGGCGCGCCGTCCCAGGAGGTGAAACTTCCGTGGTCGAGGACGGTATCTATTACTTGTTGGGCGCTGATTCTAGCCATACCTCCACGGTAGTAAACAAGGGGTAAACCGGCTTAGTCGATGGTGGGCGGAAAGGGGTAGCGCTATTGTCGGAAAAAACGTGTCCGCACTACCGAGGAGTCGAACCAATGCCGATTACTGAGCGCCTCACCGAGCTGGCTGAACAGAGGCCAAACGTATGTGTCGTCGGTTCCATCAACGCAGACCTGACCGTCACCGTGAAGCGCCTGCCGCATGGTGGCGAGACTATCGAGGGCAGTCCTCTGCGCATTCTGCCGGGCGGTAAGTCGGCGAATCAGGCGGCGACGGCTGGAAGACTGGGCGCGGCCGTGGAACTGGTCGGCGCGGTCGGTTCGGATCCCAATGCGCAGTTGCTGCGCGACGCGCTTACCGACGCTCACGTGGACATCTCTGCAGTTGAGACCGTCGACTCTGCCACTGGTACAGCCATGATTGTCGTTGATGATGCGGCGGAGAATTTCATTGTCATCTCCGCTGGCGCCAATGGTGAAGTCGATGCTGAGATGGTGCGCAGTCATGCGGACAAGATTCAGCGGGCTGGGTGCCTCGGTCTGTGTCTGGAGATTTGTGATGAGGCTGTCCTGGCCGCCGCACAGATTGCCCACGATGCGGGTGTGCCGGTGGTGTTCAACCTGTCGCCGATTCGGGCGGTCAGTGAGGATCTGCTCGCGCTGGTCGATGTCCTCATTGTCAACGAGCACGAACTCGCAGCCATCATCGGCTCCGAGCGCGCGGTCGCCGGTTGCGAGCACGGTCAGTGGGATGCGGTTGGGCGCGCGCTTGCCGACGAACACGGGATTTCCACGGCCATTGTCACACTTGGCGGGGAGGGGTCTGCGGTCTTGAGGACGTCGGAAAGCGAGGTGGCAGTCACTCGCATTCCAGCGCTGCCCATCGAGGTCGTGGACACCACGGGCTGCGGTGATGCGTACATGGGTACGGTCCTCACCGCGTTGGCCGCGGGCGATGATGTGGTGACGGCAGCTCGTCTTGCGGCGGTGGTCTCGGCTCATGCGGCGACAGGCGTGGGGGCGCAGACCTCCTATGGCGAGACAGGAAAAATCGCGCAGTTTGCGGCGGACCATGGTCTATAAGGTGCGCTGAGCAAACTACGCGATTGACGATTATTCGGTTTTAGGTGACCGTGGCCGAAGGAGTCACGCTCTTTTGGGCAGGGCTGGGGCTAGCTCTTGGCTGTCAGAGCCTTCTTCCAGCTGACCGCGGCACCGGTGCGCAGGACATTGCGCGGGTAGATCCAGGCGGCGAGTGCGATGACTGCGGCTACTCCCACAACCATGATTAGCAGCGAAGCCGCCAACTGGAGTGCGGAGAAGTTGCCAACGGCGTACTGCATCGGGGCAGTGGTGATGGAAACCGGTGGAATCCACGCTGCAATCTGCATGACGGTAGAGTCCAGCTTGCTCCAGCCAAACAGCGGAACATACATCGTGATCAGCGAGAACACCAGTACCGGCATCTGTGCGCCCTGGAAATCTTCCATACGGCTGACCAAGGATGCGGAGGCTGCATACAGCGCGGCGAAGAAGAAGTAACCGAGGATGAAGCACGGGACCAGCAGCCAGACTGCGGACCACGGCACATCGAAGCTCTCCGCCAATCCGGTAATCATGAGGGCAACTGCGGCGCTGGCGGTCAGCACACTCATCATGATGATGCCGGCCAGACCGGCGCCGAGGATCTTGCCGGCCAACAGGTGCGCCGGGCGGACTGTCGAGAGAATGATCTCGATGACACGGGAGGACTTCTCCTCGATGACGCTGGTGGCCACTGCGCCACCGAAGACGAGGATGGCGGTCATCATGACCATCACACCGATTAGCGTGATGAGCATCGCAGGCATCTTCTCGTCTTTTGCTTCATCCAGGGATTCCACCGACACGGCTGCGCTTTGAGTCTTGGAGAAAAACTCGCCGGGGTTGATTCCGTTTTCGCTGAGCAGCATGGCTTCGTTCTGTTTCTGCAGCGACTCCTGCAGCATTGGGGCTAGCCAGGATGGGGCGTCGTCGGCAAGCAGCTTCCACGAGCCCTCCTTGCCTTCTGCGGTGTCGGGGACGAGAGCGGCGTCGGCATCACCGTCGGTGACGGCAGCGCGAGCGGCCTTGTCGTCTGCCGCGGATGTAATCTCCAACGGTGACAGTGATGCCGTGGCAAATGCCCCGGCTGCGGCATCCGCACCTTCAGCATCTTTCATTTCGGCGGTGGCGTCGGCGAGAGAGTCCGCGAACGGCGCTTCTCCGACGACCGCGATCTTGACAGCGTCATTATCGGACTTGGAAGTCATGTAGTCGGCAACGAAGATACCGCCGACGACCGCCACTGCCATGATGATGAGCGTGATCAGCGAGCTCTTCTTCAGTAGATGCTCGCGGAGTTCGCGGACGAAAACGGTCTTGACGGCCGTTGAGGCGTTGTAAGTGTTGGTGCTCATTGCTGTACGGCCTCCTGGTAGAGCTCGGTAAGTGGAATTTGCAGAGGTCCGAACGAACGGACCGTTCCCGCTGCCATTGCGCTGTGCAGTAGCTTCTGGTCGGTGTCGGCTGGGGCGTCGGAATCGAGGTGAACGACGGTGGAGCCGTGGGCCTCGCGCTCCACGCTTGTTACGCCTTCGACAGAGGTCGCCCAATCCTGGGACGCGCTATCGAGCTTGACGACGAAAGCCCGTGGACCACGTGCTCGGAGCTCATCAACGGTGCCTTCCACGAGCATGCGGCCGTCGCGGATGATGCCGACGCGGTCACACATACGCTCAACGAGATCGAGCTGGTGGGAAGAGAACACAATCGGGGTGCCTCGGTCGGCGTACTCCTTGAGTACGGAGCTCATCACCTTGACCGCAACTGGGTCGAGGCCGGAGAAGGGCTCGTCGAGGACGAGTACCTCCGGGTCGTGGACGAGGGAGGCGGCCAGCTGCACTCGCTGCTGATTTCCGAGCGAGAGCGTGTCGACCTTGTCGTTGGCGCGCTCAGTGAGACCGAGGCGCGCCAACAAGTTGTCGGCGTTGGACTCCGCGCGCTTGGTGGGCACACCGTGCAAGCGAGCAAAGTAGATCAGCTGCTTGCGGACTTCAGCCTTCGGGTAGAGACCGCGTTCTTCTGGCATGTAGCCAATCGTGCGGCGCAGCGAGTCATTCATCGGGGTATTGCCGATGCGCACTTCGCCTTTATCGGTGGCCAGCACGCCGAGGGCAATGCGCATGGTGGTGGTCTTGCCGGCACCGTTAGAGCCGACGAAGCCGTAGATTTCTCCAGGGTGAACTTGGAAGCTCATGCCACGGAGAACCTGCAGGTCTCCGTAGGACTTCTCAAGCCCGTCAAGAATGAGGCTGTTCATGGTGATCCTTAGATTGAGGAGTGAAGGGCAGAGGAGGGATGTGAGTTTTTTGAGCCAGTGCTAGTCGTCCCGCAGGTTCCAGGCATAGACGACGGTGGGAAGCGAGGAAATGTAAAGGAAAGCGATAATTCCGAAGATTCCGAAGCTGTACGGAATGTAGTGTCCCCAGTCAGGCTGCGCGTTCAGAACATAGGTGCCCACCAGAACTAGAGCGAGGAAGGACACTAGGCCGAAGTAGATGAAGCAGCGATATGTCAGCCCCCGCAGGTTCAAAATTTGTTCTTGCTGGTACTCGTCCAGCAGTGAGGTGGGTGCACTGTCGACCATGTCGACTGTGATGTTGAGGCTGGTCCAGACGACAATCACAATGAGGGAAATCACTGGCCAGAGCAGAGAAAGCCAGCCCGGGAAAATATCGGTCAGAGTGCCGAGAAGCGCGATGCCACTAATCAGCATCAGCACAAGGCATACCTCGAATGCGATGACCAGCTTTCGCCGCGCCGCCTGGTTGCGCCATTTGGGCAGCCAGCTCGACATCTGCTCGACGCGCTTTGTGTACTTCGCTTCGCGCCGAGCTTCTAGCTTCTCGAAAAAGCTCGGTGTTGCGTTTTCAGTCCGAATAGTTGGCATCGTTAGCTTTCCTTTCGGTATAGGGCAGAGGACATGGGCTTGAATTCCTCGCGAGAGAACACCGCCTCAACGGGGAGATCGAACACCGCGCAGATACGAAATGCCAGATCCAGGCTGGGGTAGTGGTCACCTCGCTCCAACGCACCAATCGTTTGAGGATTGACCTCTACTTGTTTGGCTAGTTCGGCTCGGCTGAGTCCGTGTTCTGCCCGCAGCACTGAAATTCTGTTGAATATCTGTTCTTTGGGTTTAATCTTTGGGGACACACCCCAAAGTGTTGTATAAACGCAACGTTCCGTCAACCGTTTGCAACAAAATGAATGGCAATCACTTTTTTAAATCGCAGGTCAGCGGGGCAGAAAAAATCTAAAAAATTTTCAGTCCGTACACTCGGTTGGCATGACCACACTCGATCTGAAGTACGATGCAGCGACAACCGGAATTGTCAACGTGGAAATGGTTGATGGTAACGCCATCCCGATTCTGGGGTTTGGTACCTACAAGCTCGACGATGAGCAAGCGCGTGAATCCGTGCGCTATGCCCTGGAGCTCGGATACCGTCACATCGACACCGCATCGCTCTATGGCAATGAGCGTGGAGTTGGGCAGGGAATTACTGATGCGGTCGCTGCGAACGTCGTAAAGCGTGAAGATATCTTCGTGACCACGAAGGTCTGGAACGATGCGCAGGAGACGGCGGCGACGCGCGAATCCGTGCAGGCATCTTTGGAGCGGCTCGGCCTTGACTATGTTGACCTGGTGCTTGTGCACTGGCCGGTGGAGAAGCAGGGGACGTTTGGGCAGTGCTTCGACACGCTGCTAGAGCTCAAGCGCGAGGGGCTGATTCGCTCGGTTGGTGTGGCGAACTTCTACCCAGAGGTCCTCGACCAGCTCTCCGAGGTTCCGGTGGTCAATCAGATTGAGCTGCATCCGCAGTTCCCGCAGGATGAGCAGGTTGTAGATGATCGTCGCCGCGGCATCGTCACGCAGGCGTGGTCGCCGCTGGGACGTGCGAAGTACTTTGAAGGCTCGCCGATTGCTGAAATCGCAGACCGCCTGGGTAAAACTCCCGCCCAAGTTGCTATCCGCTGGCACCTCCAGCGTGGCATCGTGGCCATCCCGAAGTCGGGCACGCCGTCGCGCATCAAGGAGAACTTTCAGGTCACCGACTTTGAGCTCACCGACGAGGACATGGAAACGATTGCGTCGATGGCGCGTGCCGACGGGCGCCTGAGTGGCGACCCGCGGGTATTCGGCAACGAATAAGCGAATTTAGATTTGCTTATAGCCCCATCACTATTGGTGTTTCGCGGGTAGCCTAAATGCTATGACGAACCCAGCATCTGAAATCCGCGTCGAAGCCGACGGCGCAATTGTCACTATCACCATCGACCGAGATCATAAGCGCAACTCCCTGACTGCCGACGTGTGTCGTGACATCGCCGATGCGGTGGAAGCTGCCGCTGAGGTTCCAGAGCAGCGCGTTATCCTGCTGCGCGGCGAAGGCCGCGCTTTCTGTGCGGGCGCCGACCTGAGTGGCCAGCACCATGAAGATTCCTTCCACGAACAGCTCCGTCGAATGCTGCGCACAATCGAGGCCAGCCGTCTGGTGGTTATAGCGGATGTGCAGGGGCCGGCTGTCGGCGCTGGGATGCAGCTGGCGATGGCGGCCGATTTGCGCGTCGTGGGTGAGCGCGGCTGGTTTATGATTCCGCCGGTCAAGCTCGGTATCGCTGTCGATGCCTGGACAATTCGCCGCGTGCGCGTCCTCGTCGGCGGTGCCCGTGCCCGCACTATTCTGTTGGCGGCCGAGCGCATGGATCAGGAAGCCGCCCGCGGTTGCGGTCTGGCTTCCTACCTCGGTGGTCCGGACAAGGCGGAGGAGGTAGCGCTTCGTATCGCCACCTACGCGCCCCTGTCGCTGGCCTACCACAAGGCAGTGCTCAACGACGATGAGACGCATAGCCCGTTGAAGGACTACCAGCAGGAGCTCTACAACACGGTGTGGGCTTCCGAGGATGCTGCGGAGGCATCGAAGGCGCGAGCCGAAAAGCGCGAACCAAATTTCATTGGCAAATAGGTCGAATAGGTTCAGCAATTAGGCGAATAGGGTAGGCAGGCATGGGCTCGTGGAAAACTCCCGACAGTGGTCTTACTCAACAGCAGGTCCAGCAACGCATCGAGTTGGGGCACGTCAACGAGCTGCCGCCAACATCCGGGCGCAGTGTGTGGGACATTATCCGTGCCAATGTGTTTACCCGGATTAACGGTATTCTCGCTGTTTTATTCGCAGTCGTGCTCTATACCGGCTCAATCGTCAACGGTGCCTTTGGTCTGCTGATTATCGCCAACTCTATCGTCGGCATCATCCAAGAACTGCGTGCCAAGCGCACACTGGACAAGCTTTCCATTGTCGGCCGTGCAAAACCCATGGTCATTCGCGACGGGGAGCCTGCTCGCGAGATCGACCGCGAGTCCGTCGTCCTCGACGATCTCATCGAGGTTGGTCCCGGTGACCAAATCGTCGTTGACGGTATTCTCCGCTACGCCTCTGACGTGGCTGTCGATGAGTCCTCTCTCACCGGTGAATCCGATGCCGTCGATAAGAGCGTTGGGGACATGGTCTACTCGGGTTCCTCGGTCGTGGTGGGGTCGGCGCGATATCAGGCCACCAAAGTGGGCAAGGAGGCTTACGCCGCCAAGCTCGCAGCTGAGGCCAACAAATTCACGCTGACTGATTCCCAGCTCTTCCGCGGCATCAACAAGATCCTGACCTACATTTCCTGGATTCTCATTCCCGTCGGTGCCTTGGCAATCTATACGCAGCTCTTTGTCGCCGGCGATGATTTCAACGATGCGCTGCTGGGGATGGTCGCCACGCTGGTGCCCATGGTCCCTGAGGGGCTTGTCCTCATGACCACCATCGCATTTGCCCTTGGGGTGGTGCGCTTGGGGCGACATCGCGTGCTGGTCAATGAGTTGCCCGCCATCGAAGGTCTCGCGCGTGTCGACACCGTGTGTGTCGACAAAACTGGCACGCTCACCGAAAATGCGATGCAGCTAGTGGAAGTCGACATCGTATCGGGTGACGGTACCTCCCGCGATGAGGTCGACTCCGCACTCATCGATCTGTGCAAGCTCGACGATCGCCCCAACGCAACGGCTCGTGCACTGCTCGATGGACTTGCGGACGCAGGGGACGTCGTAAAGCATGAACAAACCAAAACCCGCCCCTTTACCTCGGCGAATAAGTGGTCGGCGCTGACGTATCACGGCGGTGCGACGTGGGTTTTCGGCGCGCCCGATGTGCTTGTCGACGACTACGCGGTCGGCATGCAGAAAGCTCGGGAGCTTATGGAGGAAGGACTTCGTGTGCTCCTGCTCGCGCGGACCTCAGTTGGGGCAGATGACCTGCCCGGCGGTGCGCTGCGGAAGAGTGGCGAGGTGGAGTTGGAGCCAGTCGCACTTGTCGTGCTGGGGCAGAAGGTGCGTTCAGATGCGGCGGACACGGTGGCCTACTTCTATGAAGAAGGCGTCGAGGTCAAGGTCATTTCTGGTGACAATGACCGCTCCGTGGGGGCTGTTGCACGTGAGCTGGAAATGGAGGGGGCTAACAATCCTGTCGATGCGTCTGAGCTTCCGGTCAGCCGCGATGAGAATAGCGAAGCCAAGCCCACCGAGATCCGCAACGAGTTCGCAGACATTGTGGAGTCGCGGCAGATCTTCGGCCGTGTCACGGCGGAGAATAAGCGCGATATGGTTCATGCGCTGCAGTCGCGGGGGCATCATGTGGCGATGACCGGTGATGGTGTCAATGATGTGCTGGCGCTGAAAGCGGCGAACCTGGGCGTGGCTATGGGGGATGGGGCGCCGGCGACACGTTCGGTTGCGCAGTTGGTGCTGTTGGATAATCGCTTCGCCGTGATGCCGATGATTGTGGCGGAGGGGCGTCGCGTCATTGGCAATATCGAGCGTGTGGCCAACCTCTTTTTGACGAAGACCATCTACTCGGTGGTGCTGGCGCTGGCTGTGGGGCTGTGGGGGATGGATTATCCATTCGAGCCGATTCACGTGACGATTACGGGTTGGTTCACAATTGGAATCCCGGCGTTCGTGCTGTCGTTGGCTCCTAACTTGGAGCGTGCGCGCGATGGTTTCGTGCGGCGCGTGTTGCGCTTAGCGATACCGGCGGGCATCACGGTGGGGTTGTTGACCTTCATGTTTTGGTTGTGGGCAAACCCGGGAGTCGACGCCAGCGATGCGGCACGAGGGGAGGCGTCTACTGCGACCCTCATTGTGCTGATTGTTTCGGCATTTTGGGTTTTGGTGGTCGTGGCTAGGCCATACACCTGGTGGAAGGTTCTGTTGCTGGCGGTATCGGCAGGAGCCTACCTGTTCATCTTCTCGGTTCGTTCAGTGGCCACAGTGCTTAATCTGTACTGGGTAGGGCGGGAGCTGTTGATTCCCGCGCTGATCGTGGGGGCCATCGGCGCGGTCATTATCGAAGCGCTGTGGTGGTGGCGTCAGAGTAAGCCATTGCCGGAAGAAGCGGAGAACACGAGTACAACGGCGTAAATGGGGGTAGTAAAACGGCGCCTAAGTATGCAGGTAATGGCGTTTTTGGGGGTGCCTTAAGGCTCGCTGAGAAGTAGTTAGTCGCATTTAACTTCTTTGCTAACTGTGTTCCAGGTAACTTTGTTTCCACACATAATGAAAAATGTGGTGCATGGCACACCCTCGGGGTGGCTGTGCTGGACCTCATTACGAACACCTGCATAACTTCCTGGAAAGGATTAGCCCGTGTCCGCAACTCCCTTGCCGACAGACCGGCATAAGCCACAGGCGGCCGAGTACCGCTACGTGCAAAACTCAGCGCAGTTCCAAGAGCTCCGCTCTACATTCCGTTCTTTCGCCATCCCGATGACCGTCGCAGGTCTGGTGTGGTACATCGCATTCGTTTTGCTTGCGACGTTCGCGCCGGATCTCATGGCGACTCCCGTACTGGGCAATATCAACCTGGGCATCGTCCTTGGTCTGCTTCAGTTCGTGACCACCTTCGCCATCACTTGGGTGTACATCAACTTCGCCAACAAGAAGCTTGAGCCGATGCAGGCAGAGCTGCGCGAGGCACTGGAAAGCGGAGAAATCGCTGAAATCGTCGCAAAGAAGGAGGCATAGGCATGCTGACTAGTTTCTTTGCTGCAGATGACACTGCAGCAGCAGGTAACCCGATTCTCAACATCGCGGTCTTCGTCGCCTTCATTGTTGCGACCATGTTCATCGTTACTCGAGTGGGCAAGGGCGGAAACAAGGGAGCATCAGACTTTTACACCGGTGGCGCACAGTTCTCCGGTACCCAAAACGGTCTTGCCATTGCGGGTGACTACCTCTCGGCGGCTTCCTTCCTCGGTATCGTCGGCGCCATCGCGCTGACTGGTTACGACGGATTCCTTTACTCCATCGGCTTCTTCGTAGCCTGGCTGGTCGCGCTGCTGTTGGTTGCAGAGCCGCTGCGAAACGTCGGTAAGTTCACCATGGCCGACGTGCTGTCCTTCCGTCTTAAGCAGCGCCCGGTACGTACTGCGGCTGCTATCTCGACCCTCGCGGTGACCCTGTTCTACCTCATCGCGCAGATGGCCGGTGCAGGTTCCCTGGTCGCCGTGCTGCTCAACATCCACGACTCCACTCAGCAGTCCATCGTTGTCGCAGTCGTCGGCATCATCATGGTTGCCTACGTCCTCATCGGTGGTATGAAGGGCACGACTTACGTGCAGATGATTAAGGCCGTCCTGCTGGTCGGTGCTGTCATCATCATGACCCTGATCATCCTGATTGGCGTTAAGGGCAACTTCTCCCAGCTCCTGCAGGACGCAGTGGACATGCACGCAAGCTCGGATTACATCGCCGAGAAGGGCTACGAAGCCTCCGCCATTCTTGAGCCGGGTCTGAAGTACGGCGGCTCCTTCGTCCAGCAGCTGGACTTCATCTCTCTGGGCCTGGCACTGGTCCTCGGTGTTGCTGGTCTGCCACACGTGCTCATGCGCTTCTACACGGTGCCGACCGCAAAGGAAGCTCGTAAGTCCGTGACTTGGGCAATCATCCTCATCGGTGGTTTCTACCTGCTGACCCTGGTGCTCGGCTACGGTGCTGCTGCACTCGTCGGCCCGGACCGCATCATGGCCGCGCCGGGCGGGGCCAACGCTGCAGCTCCGCTGCTGGCCTTCGAAATCGGTGGCTCCATCTTCATGGCTGTGATTTCCGCAGTGGCGTTCGCTACCGTGCTGGCCGTGGTCGCTGGTCTGGCAATTACCGCTTCCGCGTCTGTCGGCCAGGACCTCTACCAGGCCGTGATTCGCAAGGGACAGGCCACGGAAGCCGAGCAGGTTCGTGTCTCCCGCATTACCGTTATCGTGCTGGGTGTTGTCGCCATTATCCTCGGCATCCTGGCCATGGGGCAGAACGTCGCCTTCCTGGTGTCGCTGGCCTTCGCAGTGGCAGCATCCGCAAACGTGTCGACCATCCTGATGTCCCTGTTCTGGAAGCGCTTCAACACCGCAGGCGCAGTTGCCTCCATGTACACCGGTGTCATCGCCTCGCTGGTTCTGATTATCTTCTCCCCGGCAGTCTCCGGCGCTGAGTCCTCGATGATTCCGTCCGTTGACTTCTCCTGGTTCCCGCTGACCTCGCCGGGTCTGCTCGCAATCCCGCTGGCGTTCCTGGCTGGCATCATCGCCACCTACATGGGTAAGCCGGATAACTTCGATGACCTGGCAGCTGAGATGGAAGTTCGCTCCCTGACCGGTGTTGGTACCGAGGCTGCGGTTGATCACTAATAACCACTGAGCCTTTGGCTGGCAACGCTGTCCGAACAGCTCGGCCAAACTCAATTAACTGAATAGACAAATGCAAAAGCCCCGTTATCGTCACTGGTAGCGGGGCCTTTGTGGTGGGCGCGGGGTCGTCGTCAAGCATGTGCGAATCAGTGCATGATAGTTAATGGACGGGCCTGTTGCCCTGGATCCGCAGGGGCTCGCGGAAGCGAGCACGGAGTCTTAGATATAAGGTGGGAAGGTAACAATCTGGTTTGCCCCACCGCAATAATTGGAGTGTGTATGACTGACAATTCTGGCGCTTCTGAGAACAACAATTCTTTCCGTAGCGCCCTGCATGATGAGCACGTAAGCCTTGGCGCAGAAATGCGCAATGTTGGTGGCTACGAAGTGCCGTTCCGCTACTCTTCGGAAATTGCAGAGCACAACGCAGTGCGTGAGGCCGTTGGTGTTTTCGACCTGTCGCTGATGGGTATCATCCGCGTCACTGGTGAGGATGCGGCGGCGTTCCTTGCACACTCCCTGATTTCGGCAATCAAGCCGCTGGCGTTGGGTCGTGCCAAGTACACCATGATTGTGCAGGAAGACGGCGGCATTATTGATGACCTCATCATTTACCGCCTCGGTAGTCACGAATTCATGCTGGTGCAGAATGCCGCAGCCGCTGAAGATGTGTACTCGACGCTGCGCGAGCGCGTTGGTGGCTACAACGTCGAGGTTGAGCGCATGAATGACAAGAATGTGCTCCTGGCCATTCAAGGGCCGAAGGCTGCGAAGCTTCTGCGCCGTCTGTTGCCACAGGATCTGCACGCGACTCTCGATGGCATGAACTACTACTCTTGCACTCTGCTCGAGGTCGCAGGTGTGGAAATGATTGTTGCCCGAACCGGCTACACCGGTGAGGACGGCTTCGAGATCTTCCCGCCGGCTGACCGCGCCGTCGAGGTCTGGCGTGCAATCATTGCAGCAGGTGGCAAGGTGGAAAACCCGGAGGATCCGGCTGACAACGGCGCTGACCTCGGCCTGCTGCCGTGTGGTCTGGCCTGCCGCGACACCCTGCGTCTTGAGGCTGGTATGCCGCTCTATGGCTACGAGCTGACTCGCGACCGCACTCCGCTGGAGGCCGGCCTGAAGTCCATCATGGGGCCGACCAAGGGGCAGTTTATTGGTCGCAACGCACTGATTAATCGTCCGCAGTCGAAGGAGCTACTGGTTGGTCTGCGTTTCTCCGGTGATGAAGCTCCCAAGCGTGGCACCAAGCTCATTGATGCGGAAGGTAACGAGGTTGGCGTGCTGACTTCCGCCAAGGTGTCGCCGACTTTGGGGCACCCCATCGGTTTTGCATACGTTCAGCGTTGGCAGTCCTCCACTGGCACGGAGCTGACCGTTGAAGGCGCCGACATTACCGCCACCGTCGTGCCGACGCCGTTCTACAACCGCCGTCACCGCAAGTAGGGGAGCGCGGGTGCTCCGCCGCATTGTGGCGGGCTCAGATCTGTTCAGGTTCGTCTCTTCGTATCTGTTGGGTAAATAAAAAATCCGCTGCAGTATTGTTGCAGCGGATTTTGGTTTTTAGGGCGAGCTAGCGCACCTTACCTAACTAAGTCCCGAGCCGACGAACCTCGCAGCCAGAGACGAACCTAGCGGAACAGGCCGGTGAGCCCATGATTATCTTCGCTTGGCTGCTCTTCCTGCTCCGATTCCGATTCTGTCGGCTCGCCGGAGGTTGTCGGAGTCGTTGAAGTATCGGGCGGCGTGGAAGTATCAGAGGTCGTCGAGCTCTCCGTCTCACTTGTCTCCGTTGTGCTCTCGCTCGGAGTCGTCGGCTCAGGTTCCTGAGGCAGTGGCTCAGTGGTCGTCGGAGTAGTGGAAATCCACATTTGCTGCGATGTCGGGTTCGCGGGGGTTTGCTGCAGCACCGTCCATACTTCCTGCTCGCCGACTTGTGCGCATTCAAGATTCTGGCCGTTGGCGCTCATTCGTATTTCCCCGGTCTGGTTCGGGCACAGCTGCCCGATGCGCGGCGTACCGCCTTCTCGAACCTTTGGTCCGGTCGTCGTCGGCGAACTCGTCGTCGACACCGTAGTAAGTTGGCTTGACGACGAGGTTTGCGTCGCGGCAACCTCCTCGCTTTCGCTGTTGGCGCAGCTGGTGGCCGTGGCTGCGAAGGTGAGGAAGCAGCAGGCCAGCGCCAGCTGCCGGCGGTTCTTGCGCCGGACGGCAGTGAGTTTAGGGTGCTGTACGGCTGACAGCTGAGTTCGCGTATTCACATCCATCTCACTTTCTGGGCTTCTCGGGCCTGCGTCGCGTGGTTTAATTCTCGGCTTTCTGGGGCGGCGTCTCCTGAAAAACCACTGGGGGTGCCAGCTATAGGGGAACTTGCCAAGTTATTGGCAAGGTAGTTGCTGACACCCAATAGATAGGTTGATTCAACCGGCAACTATACAGTCAACTTTTCGATTTGCATACTGGATGCTTCTAATCGTGGCAGAACGGGTGCGGTAGGGAAAGGCAATTCGTCTGTGAAGTCATAAGTGGTTTTGATAGCGTGTGTCCCATGTATCGGCGCACCCCGAATCGATTCCCCGTAAAGAGTAATGCGGATTTGTTCGCTCGGCGCAGTGGCGCGTGGATACTGGATTCGTTCCTTGTAGGAATCTTTGTTGCCATCATTATGGCACTTGGCAAACTTGCGTGGGAAGCAGCCATGGCGAACTGGGCGCTGCCGAGTCCGCCAGAGTTCAGGATTTTGTATGGTGTCATATTCCCAGCTGTCTTTTTCTTTGTGCGCGTGGTTGCAGAGGCTCGCGGTGAACAGACGTTTGGTAAAAGCGCATTTTTGCTACACGTTGTTCCAGCGCGGAAAGCAGACTCTGGGGCAACTCCGTTCGAAGTCGCTCAGCCAGAGGGAACATCGGAGCTCGAATCAGGAGACGATTCTTGGCACAGAGGTTGGCGGGCAGCGGTACGTAATTGTTACCTATTGTCGCTGATTTTCTTGCCTACGGGTTTTGAGCCAAACGTTGAACTGTTTTTTGGTGTCCTGATGATTTGGGTTGCTGTTTGCCGCTGGCACCCATTCGACTGGTTGGCAGGAAAACGCGTCGTTGTTGAAAGGCGTAGCGAGCGCTAACGTTCGAGCAAGCGTCAGGCCCTGGCTCTTTCCTCCTCGGCCTCAACCTCAGCGTTGAATTCTCGTTTAGAAGACTGCCACTGGTCTTCGGTCATACCGATACGCCAGTAGCCAGAAATGGAAACGTCTTTCTTCGGGATCTCAGATTCGACGAAGAGGAAGCGGCGCAATTCCTTGATCATCTCGGCGACACCGTGGATGAACCAGCTAGTTTTCTTACCTTCTGGAATGCCCGCCTCGCGCACTGCGCGGGATAGCTCTGTGCCGTGGGTTGCGCCGTTGCGGAGGACCCAATGGACTTCCACACCCTCTCGGGTTGGGAGCTCAAACTTCCGATCTTCGGACTCGATTTCGATGTATGCGGTTGCGGTCGTGCCTGCTGGGAGGTGCTTCAGTCCGGCGCTGATAGCTGGCGCTGCGGACTCGTCTCCGGCGAGTACAAAGTGTTCATATTCTGCTGCAGGTCCCCATGCGCCTCCTGGCCCTAAGAAGCCACGCTTGTCTCCGATTTCGGCTACGCGTGCCCACGGTCCAGCCAGGCCGGAATCGCCGTGGGTGACGAAGTCGACGTCAAAGTCGCCGGTTTCGGAGTCCACATTAATCAGAGTGTATGTGCGGGTGATTGGCAGTTTGTCTCGCGGCTGTTCGGCGCGAATTTTCGCAATATCGAACGGCCAGGAGTAATCAGCGTCCTCTGGCACAAACAATAATTTGATGTAATGGTCGGTAAACTCCAGCTCCTTGCCCACAAATGCAGGCGAGTTCATGCTCAAACGAACAAGGTCTGGGGAAATCTGGCGACGTCCAGTAACTGTTGCCTCGTGTGCCTTACGGGGCTTACGCTTCGGTGCTGCTGCTTTAGCTAGGCCAGCCATAGTTGTCACTGTCCTTCAACAAGTCTTGGGCTGTTTTGTACTGGCGGAAGTCTACACGCCACGTGATTAGGTAAGCCTAACACAAGTGTTTCTGGAAATTGCTGGGTGATGCGTTCTCAGGAGGGGGCGTAGTGGCCGGTCGTGAGAAAAACAAAGAACCCTCGCGCCCTATATGTAAAAGGTCACGAGGGTATTTGTGCCCCAGAGAGGAATCGAACCTCCGACACCGGCTTTAGGAGAGCCGTGCTCTATCCACTGAGCTACTAGGGCAATCATCTTCCGGGTAAAACAGCCGTGAAAACACATTCTCGGCGGCCGGAAAATTACTTCATCACTTTAACGCATCTGCGAGCTCTAGTGGCAATTGGGTCCTCGACCTGACACGCAAACATGCAGGAAGCTCGCTATTACCCCCATGTGCTTTTGTGCTCGGCGGTGCCGCCCGGAATCTGGCTAACATGGTTTATAACGAGCGACTTTCTTGCGCTTGCGGTCGCAACAGCGCTACTTATTTTCCGGTCGCTGTTTTGGAGGAGGATGACAATATGATTAAGCCAACTTTCACGGATGTCAACGGTGTCAAGATTAAGTGCTCCATGACCACGGACTCGGACAAGCCGCACCTTTTGGTTTCGCGCATGGAAGATGATGGCTCTTTGACTCCGATTCTGGAGATGAACGTGTACGACTCCAAGTACATGGCCAACGCTTGCGAGATTTACTTGAAGCAGGCCGCTTCGGCTAACCTCCAGGGTTCGATGGCTGGCCTGTCTCCAGATGAGATGGCTGAACAGTTCGGTTACGAGGGAGATCCGACCAATCACTAGTCGAAACGACGCCGCCCGCACTCAGGCCGAGAGCCCTGTATACAGCGGATATGTCGATGTAGACGTCATCGGAATCGGCGCCGGTAGTCCGAGCCACATTACGCTCGAGGCTATCGGCGCTCTTGCTGATGTCGACGTAGTTTTTGCTCTCGACAAGGGTGATGCCAAAGCGGACTTGTTGGCTGCGCGACAGGCGATCGTCGATAAGCATGCGCCGCATGTCGAACTCGTTACCGTTCCCGACCCGCCACGTGACCGCACGCCCGATAACTACGGCGCAGTCGTCCGTGACTGGCATCAGCGCCGTGCAGAGCTGCTTGCCGACGCCTTCGTCGCTCACCTCGGACGAGAGGGCAAGCGCCGCGGTGCGTTCTTGGTCTGGGGTGACCCCTCCTTGTATGACTCAACATTGCGGATTTTGCAGCGCGTCCGCGACCTTGGGCTGGACGTGCGCTCGCGAGTTATCCCCAGTGTGACGGCGATTTCCGCGCTGACCGCAGCGCATGGAGAGTGCCTGAACCAGATTGGTAAGCCGGTATTGATTACCACTGGTCGGCGCCTGGGGGAGCGTGCGCCTGGCATGGATGCGGTGATGATGCTCGATGGCGGTGCAGCCTGGCTCGAGCACGCGGACCCGGAGGAAGAGATTCTCTGGGGTGCATTCCTGGGAACGGAGCTGGAGACGCTCCGCCGTGGTCGCGTTGGCGACGTCGGCGAAGAGATTGCGGAGCTGAAAAAGAAGCTCCGTGCGGAGCACGGTTGGATTATGGATATCTACCTGCTGCGTTCCGGCGCCTAGGACTGAGCAGTCGCAGCGGTGCCAGTTCGGCTAGCTGACTTTCTTGCCCAAGAAGCCCTCTGCCCATCGGTGGAGGGCTTTTTCGGCGGCTTCGACGCCGTCGGCGACGGTTACCTTGGTGAGGACCTGATCGTCGTTAGGCAACACGCGTGCGGGATCGCCTGCGGGACGGACGGTGATGCTGACGTGGTCGGCATTGATGACCTCGACGGTTGCTAGTGCGAGCATCTCGACGTTCGTCTGCTCAGCAACCGCAAAGCGGTAGGCGGTGTCGTTTTCCCACTCGGTGGTGGAGTTCCGAAGGAACTCGGCGACGGAGTCAGGGGCCAATTCTGTGAGTAATTGGGTTGCGACCGGGGCGTCATCGACGCGGGAATCGTGGCGCAGCGGACGGCAGTAGAAGCGGCCGGCATTTACTTCCATGGGTTCCATACCGTCCACTCTAGACGTCCTGAACAGTGTTTAAGGGCGCCGGGGGAGGGGCTGAAAAGAATCAAGCGGGGCTGGCTGCGAATCCCATCGCAACCAGCCCCGCTTAGAGCTTTAGAACTACTTCAGTTCCATCAGGACATCGCCCTTGCCGACACCTGAGCCAGCCTCGGTAGCCAGACCCGTGACAACGCCGTCCTTGTGAGCCTTGACTGGGTTTTCCATCTTCATGGCCTCAAGGACAACCACGGTGTCACCCTCGGAGACTTCCTGGCCCTCTTCGACGTTGACCTTGATGACGGTGCCCTGCATCGGAGCAACCACAGCGTCACCGGAAGCGGCCTTCTTGGAACCGCCAGCGCGCTTCTTCTTGCTCTTCTTCTTGGCACCAGCGTTGCCGCCGCCCAGAGCCAGGTCGCCCGGCAGGGCTACCTCGACGCGGCGACCGTCGATCTCGACGACAACCTTCTGAGCCGGAACGGTGTCGGTGTCAGCGTCGGAGTCACCGTCGTACGGAGCAATCGGGTTGTCCCATTCCTCTTCAATCCACTTGGTGTAGACGTCAAACTTCTCGCCATCGCCGACAAACGCCGGGTTCTCCACAATGTGGCGGTGGAACGGAATGACCGTTGCCAGGCCCTCAACCTGGTACTCGGACAGAGCACGAGCGGAGCGGCGTAGGGCCTCTTCGCGGGTCTCGCCCCAAACAATCAGCTTGGCCAGCATGGAGTCGAACTGGCCGCCGATGACGTCGCCCTCCTTGATGCCGGTGTCCATGCGGACACCCGGGCCGGACGGTTCGACGTACTTGGTGATGGTGCCCGGAGCCGGCATGAAGTTGCTGCCGGCGTCCTCGCCGTTGATGCGGAACTCGAAAGCGTGACCGCGCATCTCCGGGTCTTCCTTGATGGACAGTTCCTTGCCTTCAGCAATGCGGAACTGCTCGCGGACCAGATCGAGGCCGGTAATTTCCTCGGTGACCGGGTGCTCCACCTGTAGACGAGTGTTGACCTCGAGGAAGTTAATCAGACCGTCAGCGCCAACCAGGTACTCAACGGTGCCCGCACCGTAGTAGCCAGCCTCGCGGCAGATGTCCTTAGCGGACTGGCGCAGGCGCTCATCCTGCTCTGGGGTCAGGAACGGAGCGGGTGCTTCCTCGACGAGCTTCTGGAAACGACGCTGTAGCGAGCAGTCACGGGTGGAGGCGACAACGACGTTGCCGTGCTTATCAGCGAGAACCTGGCACTCGACGTGGCGTGCCTTGTCCAGGTAGCGCTCTACGAAGCACTCACCGCGACCGAAGGCCGCAACGGCCTCACGGGTAGCGGACTCGTAGAGGTCGGCGACCTCTTCCATCTTGTGTGCGACCTTCATGCCGCGGCCACCGCCACCGAAAGCGGCCTTAATGGCGATTGGCAGACCGTGCTCCTTAGCGAACGCGACGACCTCGTCTGCATCCTTAACTGGCTCCTTGGTGCCTGGAGCCATTGGAGCGTCAGCCTTCAGCGCGATGTGACGAGCGGTGACCTTGTCGCCCAGGGCGCGGATGGACTCTGGTGACGGGCCAATCCAGATCAGGCCAGCGTTCTCAACAGCCTCAGCGAAGTCGCCGTTCTCCGACAGGAAGCCGTAGCCCGGGTGGATGGCATTAGCGCCGGACTTCTTTGCGGCGTCCAGAATCTTGTCGAAAACTAGGTAGGACTCAGCGGAAGTGGTGCCACCGAGAGCAAAAGCCTCATCCGCCATGGTCACGAAAGGAGCGTCCGCATCCGGCTCAGCGTAAACGGCGACGGAAGGAATGCCTGCGTCCTTCGCAGCGCGAATAACGCGAACGGCAATCTCGCCACGGTTGGCGACGAGAACCTTCGTGATTTTTTCAGTGGTCTGCTCGGACACGAAATCCTCCATTTTTCGTGGGCACCCCGAGAATTGGCCCTCGGGGCAGGTTGCGACAGTCATTTGTAGGAATCACAAGCAGCACTGCAGTTAACTGAGTGGTGAACCGCAATACGGTTAACCACGCGGTAGCTAACAGCGTGTGACCCAATGTCTCCATTGTGTCACAGGTGCGGTAAGCAACCTCTTATTGCTCGCTACATAAGGGGGTAGGGATTGTGGTCTTGAGCAGCGTTCAAGTGAGTGTGGGGGCAGCTGAAGTGGCTATTTTTCGCTCAAAAACCTAGGTTTGTGGTTAAAATTATCACCCAAGAGTGCAACTGCCGCCCCCTTGATCGGGGGCGGCAGGGGGAAACTAAATCTCCGATGTAGAGCCAGTCGCGGACGCCGGAAAACGGTGGGGGAAGCGCCCACCGGTTGCATCGATCGCCTACAGGCTTCCCGGCTCCGAACCGTGGGCAATGGGCATGCCAATCATATTGCCCCACTCAACCCACGAGCCGTCGTAGTTGCGAACATTCTCGTGGCCGAGGAGATGGTGCAGTACAAACCAAGTGTGCGCGGAGCGCTCGCCGATGCGGCAGTAGACAATCGCCTCATCTTCAAATTGGACGTGCGCGTAAATCTGCTCGAGCTCTTCGCGATCGCGGAAACGCGAGTTCGGGTGAACGGACTGATTCCATGGAATGTTTACCGCGGTTGGAATATGGCCACCACGCAGGACGCCTTCCTGTGGGTAATCGACCATGTGGGTTCGTGCACCGGCATACTCCTCCGGAGTGCGCACGTCGATAATCGGAGCCTTTCCAATGAGCTCACGTGTATCGCTGAAGTAGGCACGCATTGTCTTATCGTCGCGCTCGACGACAGGGTAGTCAGTGCGTGGGTAATTGGGGACCTCGAAGCTCGTGTCTCGTTCTTCAGTCATCCAGGCATCGCGGCCACCGTTAAGCAGACGCACGTCGGGATGCCCAAAAAGCTCGAAAACCCAGAGTGTGTAGGCGGCCCACCAGTTGGACTTGTCGCCGTAGATTACGACGGTGTCGTCCCGCGAGATACCCTTCTCGCGCATGAGCTCGGCAAAGCCTTCGGCGTCGATATAGTCGCGGCGCACAGGATCGTTGAGGTCGTGATGCCAGTCGATGCGAACCGCGCCCGGAATATGTCCAATGTCGTAAAGCAGTGAGTCCTCGTCGGATTCAACAACGCGCAGACCGGGAGAGCCCAGTCGGGCAGCAAGCCAGGAGCTAGAGACGAGGCGCTCAGGGTGGGCGTACTGCTGGAACTGGGGGTGCGGGTCGTGCGGAACAGCCATCGGATACTCCCTTGGCGCAAGTTGGGTGGGTGGGACTTTCTGACGTTTATCGTCGATTGCATATCTAGTTTACGGGTCGCGTGGCGAACGGCGGAATAGTCCCCAGTGTGAGCGCTTTCCGACGGCAACAATTGCGTCCGCGGCCACCCTGGGATACGCCTCACAGTTGGGGGTAAAAGCAGTGTTTTCAGCGCGCTTGGAGTCCAGGTAGTGCCCTAAAATTTAGCTGAGAGTTAGCGCAAAAACTGTGTTGATTCGTATCACTGGAAAATGGGCTGGAATGGGCTATCTGCCTGGGTATTCGCTGCGTTACGGAGACAATTGAGTGCCGGAAGTCCATGTATTTTCTTAAAAGGAGTGCCTGTGCACAAGAACATTGTTGTATTCGAGATCGAGGGCGGCTCGGACAAGTACTTCGACGGACACCGCAAGGACACCATGCCAATCGTCAACGCTATCCGCGAAGCCGGTTGGTCCGCTGAGGTCGTCTACTACCGACCGGAGTGGAAGGACGACCTGTACGACTACGTCTCCCAGAACTTCGACGGCTACATCTCCCGCGTAAACCCGGGCAACATCCCGGGTGGTGAGAGGGGCTACTTCGAGCTTCTGACCAGTCTCTCGGTCGCTGGTTTGGTTGGTATGTCCACCCCGGGCGAGATGATGGCCTACGGCGCAAAGGACGCACTGGTCAAGCTCAAGGATACTGACCTGGTTCCGTCTGACACCGCTGCTTACTACGACGTCGAGGCATTCCACAGCACTTTCCCGACCTCCCTGTCCTACGGCGAGCGCGTCCTTAAGCAGAACCGTGGCTCCACCGGATCCGGCATCTGGCGCGTGCGCATCGCTGACGAAGAGGTTGCTAAGAACGTTGAGCCGGGCACCCCGCTGCCGCTAAACACCAAGCTGAAGTGCACCGAGGCCGTGGACAATCACACTGAGACTCGTGAGCTCGGCGAGTTCATGGATTTCTGCGACCAGTACATCATCGGCGATAACGGCATGCTTGTGGACATGCGCTTCATGCCGCGCATCACCGAAGGCGAAATTCGCATTCTGCTGGTCGGCCCGCACCCGGTCTTCGTGGTTCACAAGAAGCCGGCCGAGGGCGGCGACGCTTTCTCCGCAACCTTGTTCTCTGGCGCGAAGTACACCTACAACAAGCCGGAAGAGTGGCAGGACCTCATCGATATGTTTGCTGAGGCTCGCCCGGTCATTGCCGAGAACCTCGGTGGCGACAATATCCCGCTGATCTGGACAGCTGATTTCATGCTGGCAGACGGCGAGGACGGCGAGGACACTTACGTTCTCGGCGAGATCAACTGTTCCTGTGTTGGCTTCACCTCCGAGCTGGATATGGGTATCCAGGAGCTCGTTGCTCAGGAGGCCATCAAGCGCGTCGAGGCTGCTAACAAGTAGTCTCCACAGCTAAGAAAGCCGCACCAATTTGGTGCGGTTTTTGCTTTACGACGTCCTTGCGATGCTTACCTATTCCAGAACTGGGAGACCGAATAGCCGTAGCGATACAGAGCTCGGCGCACGACAGGCAGCGACAGTCCGATCACACTGGATGAGTCGCCATTGATGCCATCGACAAACCAGCCGCCTAGAGCCTCCAAAGTAAACGCGCCAGCGCACTTCAGTGGCTCGCCCGTCGCAGCGTAGGCACGGATGTCCTCTTCTGGGACTTCAGCGAAGTCGAGGGAAGTAATCGCCACCTCAAGGTGCTCGCCCTTTGGTGTCACGACACAGTGACCAGTAATCAGCTCAGCCGTCCGGCCACTCTGTTGATGCCAGCGCTCAATGGTCTTTTCTTCCGTGTGGGGCTTGCCCTGCAACTGCCCGTCGAGAAGCAGCATTGAATCCCCGCCAATGACAATGTCATTGGGGTAGGCCGGAGAGGCAGCGTGTGCCTTGGCCTGTGCGAGTTCCTCGACGATGCGTACCGGCGATGCGTCCGGAAGGGCTGTGATTACGGCATCCTCGTCGACGTTGGGCGCTACTGTGATGGGCTCGATGCCTGCAGAGCGCAGAATGTGCAGTCGCGAAGGGGAAGTGGAAGCCAAGACGATTCGGGGGCTGCTCATAGTTAGTGATTTTAGTGAGGGCGGAATCGTAAAGCCTAATTTTTGTGGCAAACATGCGTGGGGTTGGCCCGATTGTAAGAACAGGCAGATTTTTTTAGATGGCAGCTGCCTTCTAGTGATGTAAAGTAAAGTGGACATCAAGTTAAAGAAAGTACACAGATGAGTGGGGAAGAACGTTCGAACCAGGTCAGGAGATACCGACGCTGGTTGGAGCTGAGCCAAGCGGATTTAGCCGCGAAGGTGGAGGTCTCGCGGCAAACCATTGCAAATATCGAGCGGGGAAATTACTCGCCTTCGGTGTATTTGGCGTTGCGTATCTGCAAGGTACTGGGAAAAACAGTCGAAGAAATTTTTGGTGAGGAAGGATACTGACAATGTCCTATGCGGATGTCGTAATTGAACGCAACAGCGCCACGGTGGACGATGAGTATCAGCAGATGTTGCTGCATAAGTCCTACACGTACGGGTTCACAATGATGATGTGGGCTAATTACGTGCTTGCAACGGTACTGATTTGGCTCATTCCAGAGCCAAAGATGGTGGGCGTGACAGTGGCAATCATCTTGATGCCGCTGGTTGGACTCCTGTTTTCGCAGCGGTGGTTGCGACGTCAAGTGCCAATGCCGAAGATTAATGGTCTTACAAAAGGCGAGATTGCAGCACTCGTAGCCGTCATTGGGCTGTGGCTGATTGGTTTTATCAGAGTGCAAATGCTCTCTGAGGCAAGCGCTGGTGGGGCACTATCGGAATCGTGGGGATTCATTGCCGGCGCTGTGGTGGGTGCTGCCATCGGTCTGGCGTTTGTGTATTTCCTGTTCAAGGTGGTGTGGCCGGTAGCTCGCAACCGTGATCAGCGTCGGCTGGACCGGGAGCTCGATGACGAGTTTGATGGCGAGTCGCTGGGTGAACAGCGCTAGTAATAAGCAGTGGTCAAGGCTAAGGCAGTAACAAAAACCAAAGCGCCACCATCGGAAAACCCGATGGTGGCGCTTTGTGCTAGCGAATCGACGCAGCTAGCGTGCGGTAACGACTACGCGGTAAGCGGTAGCTGTACTAGTAGAAATGGACGTTGCGGAACGTGCCCGGTACGTGCTGGTGCGGCTGGTGGAAACCCTCTTCCAGCCGACCCCAGTTGTTGCGCGGGCCGCGGTCCTCTGGGGCACCGCCGGCTGCTGCCATACCTGCGAACAAAAGCGCGAGCGTGGCGGTTTCAGCGTCTGACGGGTTGCCCTTGAGGACGGACATGAACGGTGCAGCCGGGGCTGTAGCGGCGTCCTTGTCTTCGGTTGCTGGGGTGTTTTTGGAATCGGTCACAGCGGAATGTTCCCATGCTTCTTGGCGGGTACGTTAACAACCTTGCGATCCAGCAGACGCAGACCCTCGATGATCTGGCCGCGGGTCTCGCTCGGCGGGATAACGGCGTCGATGAAGCCGCGCTCAGCAGCCATGTACGGGTTGACCAGGGTGGCCTCGTACTCTGCCTCGTACTCCTTCTGCAGTGCGACGACATCCTTGCCCTCGGCCGCAGCAGCCTTGAGCTCCTTGCGGTAGATGAAGCCGACAGCGCCGGAAGCACCCATGACCGCAATCTGAGCGGTCGGCCATGCCAGGTTGATGTCAGCGCCCATGTCCTTGGAGCCCATCACACAGTAAGCTCCGCCGTAGGCCTTACGGGTGATGACGGTAATCTTCGGGACGGTGGCCTCAGCATATGCGTACAGCAGCTTGGCGCCACGGCGGATGATGCCGTCGAACTCTTGGTTGGTGCCCGGCAGGAAGCCTGGAACGTCAACCAGCATGATGATCGGAATGTTGAAGGCGTCACAGGTGCGGACGAAGCGAGCCGCCTTCTCGGATGCCTTGATGTCGAGGCAGCCAGCGAACTGAATCGGCTGGTTGGCGACGAAACCGACCGAGCGACCCTCCACGCGACCGAAGCCGATGACCACGTTCTGTGCGTAGTCCTCCTGAATTTCCAGGAAGTCCTCGTCGTCGACCAGACGGGTGATGACGTCCTTGATGTCGTACGGCTGGTTTGGGGAGTCCGGAATCAGCGTGTCGAGCTCGAGGTCAGTCTCAGTGATGTTGTCAGCGATGGAGCCCTCGAACGGCTCAGCCTCCATGCGAGGAGCCTCAGCGCGGTTGTTGGACGGCAGGTAGCTGACTAATTCCTGAACGAAAGTCAGAGCGTCTTCGTCATCAGCGGCGGTGTAGTGCGAAGTACCGGAGGTGCTCATGTGAGTACCAGCGCCACCCAGCTCTTCCTGTGTGACCTCTTCGCCAGTGACGGTCTTAATAACGTCCGGGCCGGTGATGAACATCTTGGAAGTGCCATCGACCATGACAATGAAGTCGGTCAGAGCCGGGGAGTAGACGTGGCCACCAGCGCAGGCGCCCATGATCAGGGAGATCTGTGGGATAACACCAGAAGCCTGGGTGTTTCGGAAGAAAATCTGGGAGTAGAGGCCGAGGGAAACAACGCCCTCTTGGATGCGGGCACCAGCACCCTCGTTGATGCCGATAATTGGGACACCGGTCTTGATGGCCAAATCCATGATCTTGACAATCTTTTCACCGTAGACTTCACCGAGCGCGCCACCGAAGATGGCGCCGTCCTGCGAGAAGACACAGACCTGGCGGCCATCGATGGTGCCGTAGCCTGTCACAACACCGTCAGTGACAGGGCGCTTGGCGTCGAGGCCGAAGTTCTTGGAGCGGTGACGTGCGAGAGCGTCAACCTCCACGAACGAGCCCTCGTCCAAGAGGAACTCGATGCGCTCACGAGCGGTCATCTTGCCCTTGTCGTGGACGCGGTCAATGCTGGCCTGGCCCATTGGAGCCTGGGTCTCTGCGAGACGGGCTCGCAGATCGGCCAGCTTTCCAGCAGTAGTGGTCAAATCCGGGGTTTCACCGGTTGATGTATTTGCGGCAGTCGTCATACCAACTAGTTTACGTTTCGAAAACGGGGGGAGGTAGTTGGGGGCAATCGCTGTTAACAAAAGTAGGGGTAATGACTAGCTCGTTGTACAGCAAAAAGCCTGCTCTTACAGTGGAATATTGCCGTGCTTGCGCGCAGGCCACGGTACTTTCTTTGAAGTTAGAAGGCGCAGATTTTTTATCACTCGAGTTCGTGTCTCGGAGGGGAGGATGACTTCATCAATTAACCCCCGTTCGGCGGCACGATAAGGCGTGAGCATGTGTTGCTCGTATCCCATTTCCAGTTCAGCAATGAGTTCTTTCACACTCTCGGGAGTGCCAAATCTATCGGCCGCTGGGTCTGCTGCGAGAGCTGCTTCGGTGGCGGTTCGAATCTCGGCACGATGGAGGAAGCGTACTGCGCCTGAGGCGCCCATCACGGCGATCTGTGCCGTCGGCCAAGCCAGATTTACATCCGCGCCGAGCCCCTTTGATCCCATCACGCAATACGCGCCGCCATAGGCTTTGCGCATGGTGACGGTGATTTTAGGAACGGTTGCTTCTGCATACGCATAGAGCAATTTAGCGCCACGGCGCAGAATTCCCTGGTGTTCTTGATTTGAACCGGGGAGAAAGCCGGGTACGTCTACGAGAAAGACGAGTGGAATGTTGAAACAATCGCAGGTTCGGACGAATCGCGCGGCCTTCTCCGCTGCATCGATATCTAGGCAGCCCGCGAATTCCATGGGCTGATTAGCGACAAACCCAACAGATTGACCGTTGAGACGGCCAAGGCCAATCACGACATTGGCTGCTCGGTTTTCCTGGATTTCCAGGAACTCCGCATCGTCGCAAAGCGCGTAGATGACTTCGTGCACGTCGTACGGCGTGGATGGGCTGTCGGGAATGAGACTGTCGAGGGTGCGATCGGTGTCGGTGATTTCGTCACTGGCATCGGAATCCCAGCTGGGCGCGGGGGAGGTTGTGTTGTTGGGGAGGTAGTCGAGCAAATCGCAGACCCAGTCGAGTCCATCCTGCTCGCTAGCGGCGGTGTAGTGGGAGTTTCCGGCGATCTCCATATGGGTGTCGGCGCCGCCGAGCTCGTGCTGGCTGATTTTTTCGCCTGTGACTGTTTCGATTACGTCAGGGCCGGTGACGAACATACGGGAGTTTTCCTCCACCATGACAACGAAGTCCGTCAGTGCTGGGGAGTAGGCATTTCCGCCCGCACAGGCACCAAAAATGACTGAAATCTGCGGAATGACGCCGCTGGCGCGAACGTTGTGGTGGAACGTCTGGGCAATAAAGTCCAGTGAGACTGCGCCATCTTGGATGCGGGCGCCGGCGCCTTCGTACATGCCAATAAGGGGGCGGCCGGTAGTGATGGCAAGTTCCTGAATCTTGACCATCTTTTCGCCGTAGACCTCTCCGAGTGCACCACCGAAGATTGTGCCGTCCTGAGAGAAGATGCAGACCTCACGGCCGTCTATGGTTCCCCAGCCGGTGATGATTCCGTCGGTCACGGGGCGTTTGGCTTCCATCCCAAATGCGGTAGTGCGGTGGCGGGCTAGCGCATCAAATTCGACAAAAGATCCTTCGTCCAGCAGGTAGTCAATGCGCTCGCGGGCATTCATGCGCTCAGTCAGTTTGAGCTTGTCGTAGCCCCGCGACCCCATCGGAGTCAGTGCAGCAGTGCGTCGGCGTAGAAGGTCTTCATTGAGAAAAGCGGTGGTGTGTTGCTCCGCCGCCAAACGTGAGGAAATAGTCATGTTATGGAATGTAGTGTTTGGGAAGGAAAATAGTAAAGCAGGCGAGCTGTGATGATTCTCACGCTGTCGAGCTCTTGAGAAAGGTCACGACTCAGTGAATCCGGCCATGGCGCTAGACTGCTGTGCATGACCAACCCCAGGATTGTTGCTTCCCGCAAGCCTCTTGACGCCACGCGTGTGCGCGCAGCCGCGCCGGGCTGGAATTCCATTGAGGTTGTCGAAACCACTGGTTCGACCAACGCTGATCTTCGGAAACAGGCGGCACTGGGGCAGGTGGCAGATCTCAGTGCGCTTATCGCCTCGGAGCAGACCGCAGGTCGCGGTCGACTGAGTCGTAGTTGGACGGCCCCGAAGGGTGCGTCCATTGCACTCAGCGCGCTGCTGCGCCCGGAAGGGCTCGCACCCGAGCAACTGGGTCTGTTGCCGTTAGTCGCGGGCCTCGCAGTTGTCGATGCTGTTGTGGAAGTTGCGGGTCTTGCGCCTGAACGCGTTTCCCTGAAGTGGCCGAACGATGTCCTGGTTGACGGTCGTAAGCTCTGCGGAATTCTGGTGGAGGCCGCGTCGCTGACACCGCCAATTCTCATTCCGGGAATCGGCATCAACGTTTCCCTGCAGGAAGATGAGCTGCCGGTGCCACACGCCATTTCGCTATACCTGGCGGGAGCGGAAAACCTCGACCGCGACGACATCTCCGCTGGTGTGCTGCGTGCGCTGGGACGTCGTCAAGCGCAGTGGCGAAAGGGCGATGCGGAGCTGCTGCGGGACTACGAGGCGGTGTGCGCGACCATCGGTTCGAACGTGCGCGTGGAGTTGCCGGGGGATCGCGTGCTGGTGGGCAAGGCGGTTGGCGTGCGTGCCGACGGCGAATTGATCGTCACCGATGAAGCTGGCACAAGTCACTTTGTTGCGGCCGGTGACGTGTTCCATGTTCGTGCCACTGACGGCGGCTATGCGTCCCCGCAGGCTGATTCGGAGCGGGGGTAGTGCTGTATGGCCTTTCCCGATGATGAGTTGGACACGCGCGAGGCAATTCTGCTGGACACCAATCCAACTTTTGGTCGGCTGGTGTGGCCGCTCTTGGAACTCATGGTTATCACGGGCGTCTGCTGGTTGCTGATTGGTTTTATCGACGGCCCTGGGATTGCTCCGGGAGATCTGCAAGGTGTGCGTCAGCTGCTGCTCTTCGCGTGGCTGGGGCTTATTCTCTGGCGCGTCGTTCGTCCGGTACTAAGTTGGCTGGGGGAGCGGTTTGTGCTGACTGATAGGCGGATTATTTTGCGCCGCGGCATTCTGCGCCCGCAGGTGGTCTCGATTGATCTGCGTTCGGTGCGTGCGGTCAATCGCAAGGGCGGCGTGTTGTATCTGCACACCCGCAGTTTCGGCCCGCCGCTGGCTGTAGAAGATATTCCCAGCTCCCGCAAGGTGGCTAAGTTGGTCTCCCGGTTGACTTAGAATTTTGGGTCATAACCTACAATCAGGGGTGTGATTGCTTCGGATACCCCTGAAAACTCCACTAATTCCACTTCTAATTCCGCTGCAGCGCTAACTGCTGCGCAGCATCCCGCGCATGCTGATGGCGTGCCGGTTGTGGCGGTGATTGGTGACGGTCAGCTGGCTCGTATGATGCAGACTGAGGCCATTGAGCTGGGACAGTCCATCCGTTTGCTCGCCGGTTCGCCGGATGCTTCCGCAGCGCAGGTGTGTGCGGACGTTATCATCGGCGACTACCACGTCTGGGAAGATGTTGAGCGCGCTGTCGCCGGTGCGCAGGCCGTGACTTTCGACCATGAGCACGTTCCCACCGAATTCCTCAACAAGCTGACCGAGATGGGCTACTCGGTTCAGCCTCAGCCGTCGGCGTTGCTGTACGCGCAGGATAAGCTGCTGATGCGCCAGCGCCTGGAGGAACTGGGCGCTCCAGTACCTGCCTACGCTGCAATTGAGTCCGCCGAGGATGCCGAAGCATTCTTCGACCGCGTTGACGGTGCCGTCTGCCTGAAGGCTCGCCGCGGCGGTTACGACGGTCACGGCGTGTGGTTCCCGAAGGACCGCGAGGATCTGCGTGCGCTTGTCGACGAACTGCTGGGCAAGGACGTGCCGCTGATGGCCGAGCGGAAGGTCGCGCTGGTTCGTGAGTTGTCGGCCATGTGTGCGCGCACGCCGTCGGGCGAGGTCAAGGCCTGGCCGGTCCTCGAGTCCGTGCAGCGTGACGGCATCTGTGTTGAGGCAATCTGCCCGGCGCCAGGGCTTGCCGACGACCTTGCGAGAGCGGCCGAAAAGCTCAGTGTGACCATCGCTTCCGAGCTGGGAGTAACCGGCGCGCTGGCAGTTGAGCTGTTCGAAACCGTCGATGCTGACGGCAATCCGGAGATTTTTGTCAACGAGTTGGCCATGCGGCCACACAACACTGGTCACTGGTCGCAGGACGGCTGTGAGACCAGCCAGTTTGAGCAGCACCTGCGTGCAGTTGCTGACATGCCACTGGGTTCCACTCGCCCGACTGCGCCGGTGACGGTAATGGTCAATACGCTCGGTGGCGATGAGGCCTCGGATGTACCTATTTCACAGCGTTTTGCTGAGGTATGGCGTCGTTTCCCATCAGCGAAGATTCACTGGTACGGGAAGGATTGGCGCCCTGGACGTAAGCTGGGGCACGTCAACCTGTGCGGCTACGACGCAAGCCCGGAAGGCATCGCGGAGACCCGGCGGGTTGCCAACCTCGCTGCTGGCTACATCGTCGATGGCGTGTGGGCAGACGGCTACACCGCATAGGTGGCTGGCGCTGTATAAGAATTAGATTGCTATCTCAAGGAGACAACATTGGCTGAAGCAAACCAGGTGGCAAGCCCGAAGTTGGCCAACGTAACCGGTCCGCTGGTCGGTCTGATTATGGGGTCGGACTCGGATTGGCCGACCATGGAGCCCGCAGCGGAGGTCTTGGCTGAGTTCGGAATTCCCTTTGAGGTAGGTGTGGTCTCTGCACACCGCACTCCGGAACGCATGATTGACTACGCAAAGTCCGCCGCTGACAAGGGGCTGCGCTGCATTATCGCTGGCGCCGGTGGTGCAGCACACCTGCCGGGCATGGTTGCGTCGGCCACTCCGCTGCCGGTTATCGGCGTGCCACGCGCGTTGGAGAACCTGGAGGGTGTCGATTCCCTGCTGTCAATCGTTCAGATGCCGGGCGGCGTTCCGGTGGCAACCGTCGGTGTGGGCGGCGCTAAGAACGCTGGCCTGCTGGCTGTGCGTATTCTCTCGGCCGGTTACCCGGAGCTCATTGTGGCGATGGAGAACTACCAGGCCAACATGCGCGATGAAGTTCTGGCGAAGGACGAGCGTCTGCGCAAGAAGCTGATGGGTGAGTAGGGCGCGCAACCAGCCCCGAACTACCCGCGCATATGAACTGCGGGGTAGTGGAACGTGTCCGGGTCGGCAGTCTCCCAGGCTTCGGCCCAGTTGTGGAAGCGAGTTCCGCTCAGCAGCTCGCCTGGCTGCAGCCAGTTGTAGAGCTCCGCGTAGGTCTCACCGACCTGCTCATTGGTGCGCCGCAGCAGGTGGGACGGCCCCAGCTCAGAGAAGCTATTCAGGCCCATCGATGCCAACAGGCTAGCTGCTTCCGCGACCGTGGCATTGTGATAGTTGGCCACACGCTGACCCTTGTCGTCGACATCCAGGGCCTTCCACAGGCTCGGATCCTGGGTAGCCACACCCACCGGGCAGGTGTTTGTATGACATAGCTGAGATTGGATACAGCCGGTGGCCATCATCATGCCGCGAGCCGAGTTCACAAAGTCAGCACCGATGCACATGCGCTTCACAATATCGAAGCCAGTAATGACCTTGCCGGACGCACCGAGCTTAATGCGATCGCGCAGACCGGCACCTACGAGCGCGTTATGGACGAGAATCAGGCCGTCGGTAAGCGGCAGGCCAACGCGGTCGGAGTATTCCAGCGGTGCAGCACCGGTGCCGCCTTCAGCGCCGTCGACGATGATGAAGTCCGGGGTGATGTTCTCTTCCAGCATGGCCTTGCACACGGCGAGGAACTCAAGCTGGGAGCCAACACACAGCTTGAAACCGACCGGCTTGCCACCGTTGAGCTCACGCATGGTGCCCATAAACCGAACAAGTTCACGCGGGGTGGAGTAGACGCGGTGGTACGGAGGGCTCATCACGCCCTTGCCAACTGGTACGTGGCGAGTAGCCGCAATCTCTTCGTTGACCTTGTGACCTGGCAGCATGCCGCCGAGTCCAGGTTTTGCGCCCTGGCTAACCTTCAGATAGGTTGCCTTGACCTGCGGAATCTTAGCCTTTTCGCGGAAGAGCTCCGGGTCGAAGTCGCCATCCTCAGTACGTGCACCGAAGTATCCGGACCCCAGCTGCCAATAGAGGTCTGCGCCATACTTCAAGTGGTAAGGGCTGATAGCGCCCTCGCCGGTGTCCTGTACGAAGTTGCCCAGCTTCGCGCCCTTATTCATTGCCATGACAGCGTTAGGGGACAGAGAGCCGAAACTCATGGCTGAGATGTTGAAGACAGACGCTGAGTACGGCTGGGCGCAGTCCGGACCGCCAATATCTACGCGCGGATCCTCGATGACGTGCTGGCTCGGCGCCATCGAGTGGCGGACGTACTCGTAGCCGGGCGCATTAATCTTTCGCTCAGTACCGAATGACTTCTTCGAGGACAGCCCCTTCGCACGCTCGTAGACCACGGTACGAGTATCGCGGTCGAACGGAGCGCCGTCGAAGTTGCGCTCGATGAAATACTGCTGCATCTCAGGGCGAATGGTCTCACCCATGTAGCGCAGATGGCCGATGACCGGGAAGTTCCGCAAGATGGAGTGCTTCTTTTGAAGCATGTCATAGATAGCCACAACATCCAGGAAGAGGATGAAGGCCATCAGAATCCACCACCATGGGCTCAGATCCCATACAGCCAGTGCGCCCAAGACGTTGATGAGGGCGAGAATCGCAAGAATATATGGTCGGGTAATCACGGTTTCCAGGTTATCGCGACTACTTAGAGCGCTTCTCGACGGGACAGCTGCGACTAAATCACACGGGCTTTTTCGGCCGTAGAAATAGCAGTGACACGCTCGCTATCACCACCGCGCACGACGACGGCAGCACCTCCACGAACCCAAGCCGACAGCACATTACGTGCCCATTTATCTGCGGTGACCTGTGAAGAATCAGGCACCAGCCAGCCGTCGGAAACGACGCGGGAACCGGTCGTGAGCTGCATCTCGTCCGCGTAATCGCCAGCAGATGAAAGCAGTTCTGCAGCCGACTTCTCCCCAATAACGGGGGTTTGGTCGGAGTCCGGGCCTGCGCCTAGATATGCGTCTGGGTGGAAACGAACTTCCGGACCAAAGTCAATGACTCCCGGTGGAATATCATCACCGCATTCCACGACACCACGGCCAAAGGGATCGTCGGTAAGCACTGCGAGGTAGGCATCTGGGAACTTCTCTTCCCACGTGCTGACGTTGCTGACAGTGGTGAATACGACCAGCGGCTCCTCATCGCTAACGGTGACGCCAGCACGCTCGCAGCCCAGGATGATGCAGGCGGACTGCCAGATCAACGGCAAGTCAATCCATACTTGGTCTCCGGCGACGAGGTCGAACTCATCGTGCAGCATGTTGGCGATCTTGCTGGCCCAGTTGTCCAGGGTTTGGGCCGATAAATCGGTACGACCGCCGGTAGTTTCGTCATAACAGGTCAAACGAGGCACGGACGGGTCGGCCTCGAGAAGTGTCTTCAGAATCTCCACGCCTCCAAGGGTAACGAGATTCTCTCCAGGCCGTCGGGAAGAGTCGCCTAACTCAATAGCAGGGTGAACAACAGGACCGTCGGCAAGCAGGCGATCGTCGTAATCACGCCACAATCGCGCGCCTGCTCAAGGTTCCGGCCGAAGCGGGAGGCGAAGGTGTAGACGTTCTGGGCTGTCGGCAGGCCGGCGATAATCACAGCTGCCAGCAGCGCATGCCCGTTGAGACCGAAGACGAAATGACCGAACAGCAGAGCGAGCGCGGGGTGGAGGAAAAGCTTCAGCATAGACGCCACCACGACGGCGCGACGAGGGGAGCGGCCGGCTTCCATAAACGGCATGCCATGCAGGCTAATACCGAAGGCCAGAAGTGCCATTGGCACTGCGGCTTGCCCCAATAGCCCCACTGGATGCGCTACGAACTGAGGTACTTCGATAGCAAACGCATTAACCGCAAGCCCCACCATCGCCGCCAGAAAGATTGGGTTCTTCAGCGGTGCCATGATGACATTGCGCGGTCGGAAATGGCCGCGGTTGGTGAGGATTTCCAGCACCGTCATGGAAGCGGGCGCATAGAAGGCAATCTGAAAGATAAGGGCTGGGACGACGGCGGTAGCGTCGTGAAGCACTGCGACTGCGATGGGCACGCCGAGATTAGCGACGTTGTTGTAACTCGACGACATCGCGCCGACCACAGCATCGGCGCCGCGCTGTTTGAACATGGGTGCCACAAAGATCCGGTAAAACGCCGCCGTGCCAAGCGCCGACAGTGCCGCGACGCCAAACGCCGAACCGAAGATGCTCGCCGAATCCGCCGTCGCGAGCGTGTGCGCGAGCATGCACGGCATCGCAATCCAGAACACGACCATATTCAGGGTAAAAGATGCCCGCTTATCGACGATCTCACTGCGCCCAAACAACCAGCCAACAATGATCAGTACTGCGACGGAACCAAAGCCGGTGAATATTTCGGTGAGAGCGGGCATAAGTGCATATTTTAGACAATAAAAAACGGACCCAATCCAATCCCCTTGGTGGGGAAGGACTGAGTCCGTTTTACGCTGTTATCGCATGTATCGTCATGCGGCCAGCGCGTAAATAAGGCCTTTCGGCGGGTATTCGAATGATCGGCTCCCGCCGACCAGCCATCTTTAGCGGCTGGTGAACGGCAGGAGTGCCATCTCGCGGGCGTTCTTCACAGCGGTAGCGACCTGGCGCTGCTGCTGCGGAGTCAGACCGGTGACGCGGCGGGAACGAATCTTGCCACGGTCAGAGATGAACTGGCGGAGCAGGTTAATGTCCTTGTAATCAACCTTCTCAACGCCTGCGGCCTTGAGCGGGTTCTTCTTCGGGCGGCGGGACTGCTCCATCCGCGCCTTCTTGTTAGAGTGATTGCGCTTCATTGGTGCTCCTCGACTTACCAGCTGGACTTACGGACGCCCGGGAGTTCGCCACGGTGGGCCATCTCACGAACGCGGACACGGGACAGACCGAACTTGCGGAGGTAGCCGCGCGGGCGACCATCTGCAGCGTCACGGTTGCGGACGCGAATCGGGGACGCGTCACGCGGCTGACGGTTCAGCTCGTACTGTGCGTCCATGCGCTCTTCGTCAGTGGAGTGCGGGGACTTGATGATGCGCTTCAGTTCAGCGCGACGTTCTGCATAACGAGCGACGATTTCCTTGCGCTGCTCGTTCTTGGCAATCTTGGACTTCTTAGCCATGAATTAGCGCTCCTCGCGGAATTCGACGTGCTTGCGGACAACCGGATCGTACTTCTTAATGGTGATACGGTCCGGGGTATTGCGCTTGTTCTTACGGGTCACGTAGGTGTAACCGGTGCCCGCAGTGGACTTCAGCTTGATGATTGGACGAATGTCATTACGTGCCATTTTTTAGATCTTCTCCCCACGTGCACGAATCTGAGCAACAACAGCCTCGATACCGTACTTGTCGATGGTCTTCAGACCCTTCGGGGACACATTCAGAGTGATGTGACGCCCCTCAGAGGCGAGGTAGAACTTCTTACGCTGCACGTTGGGGTTCCAACGGCGCGACGTGCGCCGGTGGGAGTGGGACACGGTCTTGCCGAAAGACGGCTTGCGTCCCGTAACCTGGCAAATCGCCGACATAGGGATTCCTTTGCTTCCTTGCCGCCCAATGCCGACATCACTGGTGCGCCACGCCGGACTATTGAATAACCGAGGAATCCACCTGGCCTTTTCCGGGGCGCTGCCCACTGACACTCGACGCTGAGCGCGTAAACGAATAACTAGACAACAGCGAGAGAACAGTTTACACACGAGTTGCGGGATAACCTAATCGCTGTTCCACTGTGGTTTTCTCGGTGCGACTCTCGAGTGTCGTCATAGAGTTCGTGCTTGTCGACGGGCGTTAGTGCAGGGCCCTTTTTTAATTTTCGGGCTCGAGCCTGTAATATTCCATCGAGTGTCACATGCCGGTTTATAGAAATATTGACCCGGTGCGTGTCATTGTAAGTCGTGTTCGTACCCAACTCAGGCACGATTCTCTCACTCTTAGCTGGGGGAAAGCGACCTGAAGTTCAATCCTGAGGGAAACGAGAATTAATGAAGAAGGACATCCATCCTGATTACCACCCGGTGGTTTTCAAGGACGCAGGCACGGGTCACTCTTTCCTTACCCGTTCCACCGCCACCTCCGACCGCACTGTCGAGTGGGAAGACGGTAACGAGTACCCGCTGATCGTCGTTGACGTCACCAGCGAGTCGCACCCGTTCTGGACCGGTGCTCAGCGTGTCATGGACACCGCTGGTCGCGTCGAGAAGTTCCAGCGCCGTTACGGTAACCGCATTCGCCGCGCGAAGAAGAACTAAGAATAGGAGGGGAATAAGAAAATGGCAGTACCAAAGCGTCGCATGTCGCGTGCTAACACCCGCGCTCGCCGTTCCCAGTGGAAGAGCAACAACGTCGCTCTCCAGGAAGTCAAGGTAAACGGTCGCGTCTACAACGTTCCTCGTCGCATCGCCAAGGCTGTTCAGCTCGGCCTGGTTGACGTCGAGAAGTTCTAACGCGCATCTTTTAGGATGCTGACAACGTTCCTCGCTGAACCGAAGAGCGCTTCGAGCGCCCAGAGCGCGTTCAGTGTGTAAGGAACAGTTGATAAAGAGCTTTTTAAACCTCACCCCATCGCTTGTACTCGGCGATGGGGTGAGGTTTTTCAGTTCTATGGCCAGGTTTTATGGGAGCACTCTCACGAAGAATCTGTGTCACATTTACACTCACCTTATATTTTCAAGGCACAATGGGCAGTATGAAGATTTTGGTAGTTGATGACGATCAAGCGGTACGCGAAGCGTTGCGGCGATCGTTGACTTTTAATGGCTACACGGTCGAGCTCGCCGAGGATGGCGCAGAGGCCTTGGAAAAGATTGCCAAGGATCGTCCGGATTTGGCCATTTTGGATGTCATGATGCCGAAGCTGGACGGCCTGGATGTTTGCCGTCGGCTGCGCAGCGAAGGCGATGATCTGCCGGTCATGATGTTGACTGCACGTGATTCGGTCTCCGAGCGCGTAGCTGGTCTTGATGCCGGCGCAGATGACTACCTGCCCAAGCCGTTCGCATTGGAAGAGCTGCTCGCTCGTGTCCGTTCGCTACTTCGTCGTTCTGCTTTGGAAGTGCCTGCGATGGAGGATGCCGCAACTCTGCAGTTTGAGGATCTCTCCTTGGACCCGGAAACTCGTGAGGTCTTCCGCGGTGAACGCCGCATTAGCCTCACTCGTACAGAATTTGCGCTGCTGGAATTGCTGATGAGCAACCCGCGGCGTGTACTCTCCCGTACCGCCATCTTGGAGGATGTCTGGGGCTATGACTTCCCGACGTCCGGCAATGCGCTGGAGGTCTACATTGGTTACCTGCGTCGTAAGACTGAGGCAGAGGGAGAGCCGCGTCTGATTCACACCGTTCGTGGTGTCGGTTATGTGATGCGGGAGACCGCACCGTGATGTTGCGCCGTCGTCGTTCGACCGGCGGTGGCGTGCAATCAAATCAGCGTTCTGCCACGGAGGTCAATCCGGGGCAAGGTACCGTCGGTAAGCAAGAGAAGTCCGCGAATACTGAGACGATGGCAGGGGAATCGCTTCCCGGCCTGCCGCGGAGCTCGCGTATCCCTTCGCTGCGTTGGCGGCTGACTATTCTGACAGCGCTCATTGTGGCGATGTCGGTGGGGCTGATGACGCTGGCTGCATTTTTTACTGTGCAGGCAGCGCTATACCGCGAGGTGGACAGTAACCTCCGTAGCCAGGCGGAAAAGCTGCTGATGTCACCGTACGCTTCGGAGTTTGCCATTGGCCCCTCCTTTGAAGCGGACTCGAACAGGATTCTGAACCCCGATTTGGACGCGGTGTACTTTGCCCACGGCAGTGTGGCGGGCAAAGGCGGTGGCTCAATCTCTATTGGTGGCCCCGAACTTGCGGTGTTGCGGGGGAATCGACAGGAATCGATTCGCACCGATGAGTACAACGGCCGTCGTGTATACGCCGTCCGCTCCGAAGACGGTGCGACGCTGATCCTTTCGCAGGATCTGAGCTCGACGCAGTCGGTCTTGAAAGCGCTCAGTGCAGTGCTGCTGAGTATCTCTGCTATCGGAATCCTCTTCGCAATCGGATCAGGTATTACGGTGGCAACAACGGGTCTGCGCCCGGTCACTCGGCTGCGCATTGCTGCGGAGCGGGTGACGGAAACCGACGAGCTGCGCCCAATCCCTGTGGAGGGCGACGATGAGCTTGCGCGCTTCACCCGCAGCTTCAATGAGATGTTGGCTGCACTTCAAGCGTCGCGCATTAAGCAGGCGGAGCTGGTTGCAGATGCTGGTCATGAGTTGAAGACTCCGCTGACGTCGTTACGCACAAATATTGAACTGCTGATGATGGCCTCCCGTTCGGGAGCGGCAATCTCGGATGAGGATCGCGCGGATCTGGAAGCTGACGTCATCGCACAGCTGGAAGAGCTGTCGACGCTGGTCGGTGACCTGGTTGATCTGGCACGCGAAGATGGCCCGCAACAGGTTATTGAGCATGTCGATGTCGACGAAATCATTTCCACGTCGCTGGCGCGTGTTGAGCGTCGTCGTCCGGACATTACTTTCGATGTGCAGACAGCTCCGTGGTATGTCTACGGGGATTCGGCGGGTCTTGGTCGCGCAGTTTTGAACTTGATGGACAATGCTGCAAAGTGGTCGCCAGAAAATGGCACCGTGCGGGTTCGTCTGACGCCGCTCAGCGAGGTTGTTGCTGAATTCACGGTGGCGGACTCGGGGCCAGGTATCCCGAAGGAAGATCGAGACAAGGTCTTCGAGCGTTTCTACCGTTCCATTCAGTCGCGGTCGATGCCTGGATCCGGCCTGGGCTTGGCCATTGTGAAGTCGGTCATCGTCCGCCACGGGGGTACGATTACTGCCGATGAGTCCGATGATGGCGGTGCCTTGATGAGAGTAACGCTGCCGGGCAGTCCGCACAGCGGAAAAGGTGACGACTCCGATTCCGCTCAAGAGCCTAGCTAGAAACGCATAACCCCACGTCAAAGCTGATGTAATCCTCGCTGCGCGCAGCCTTTTAAGGAAGTGCGTGGCGGGGATTCGGTGTTTCATTCGGGGAATTTTCGGCGAGACTGCAGACTGCTCTCAGCCAATTGTTAGACAGACAGTGCAAGGTATTACGTATGAGCAACTCTTTCAACGATTCCTCGCGAGGAGATGAGCGGGGACACTACTCCTCGCAATCTCACAACTTCAGCGAGAACCGTGCCATGGGGGATGCTGGTGAGACAAACCAGTTTTCTGTCAATGAGCGCGGCTGGGAGAATTCCCACTACAACACCATCCCGTCTCAGCCGAACGGCGCTTACGGAGGCGGTTCAGAGTGGGACGTTGCGGCCAATCAGCAGAAGACCAAGGGTGCCCAGGGGGCTAAGGGCATGGGGGCGCTGGCAGTCGCTGCCCTGATGCTGTGCTCGGCCGGTATCGGTGGCGGTGTCGGCGCATGGGTAGTTCACAACTCGCAGTCGTCGGCCCCCGCGGACAACGCGCTGGATAAGCCTGCGGAAACCCGTCAGGTAGCAGCAGCTGAGGGGTCCGTGGAGAAGGTCGCGCAGAAGGTCCTTCCCAGTGTCGTCTCCATCACCACTGTCTCGGAGCGGGGCACGGCGTCGGGGTCAGGCTCCATTCTGTCGTCCGACGGTCTGGTGCTGACGAATAATCACGTCGTTGCAGGCGCGGGTCCGGACGCACATATGGAAGTCCTGCTTTCCGACGGCACCACGCACCCGGCAACTCTGGTTGCAGGGGATGCGGCTACGGATATTGCCGTTATTCGAATTGAAGGTGTTAACGGGCTGCGACCAATCTCGCTGGGCAACTCCTCGCAGGTTCAGGTTGGCCAGGAAGTGGTGGCCGTTGGTTCGCCACTGGGACTGACCTCCACTGTTACGCAGGGCATTGTCTCCGCTAAGAACCGTCCGGTGACCGCCGCTGGTGAAGACGGTCAGTCCTCGGTCATTGATGCAATCCAGACCGATGCGGCGATTAATCCGGGTAACTCCGGCGGAGCGCTAGTGGACATGGAAGGCAACCTCATCGGTGTGCCCAGCGTGATTGCCTCTAACAGTGAGGCATCGGAACAGGCGGGCAGCATTGGCCTTGGTTTCGCAATTCCGGTTAATCAGGCTCGTCGCATAGCGGAAGACCTGATCGATTCCGGCAAGGCGCGGATGCCTGTCATTGGTGCCCAGATCGATTCGCGTCCGATTGCACGTGGTGCACTGGTGCGAGAAGTAACGCCAGGTGGCCCAGCTGATAAGGCGGGTCTGAAAGATGGTGACCTGATTACCAAGGTTGATGACCGCACACTTGACAACGGCGTTGCACTAATTGCGGCTATTCGGTCGCATCGGATCGGGGATTCTGTCACACTTACAGTTACAGATGAGCGAGGCGGCAACGAGCGAACGGTCGATGTCACCTTGGCAGAAGCCCAGGATTGATAGGCAGCGTGGTGGAGTTAGTACCTCACCATCTGTAGAAGAGTTTTCGAGTGAAACTTCGAGTGAAAAGCTGTGGGAGAAAGCGAGATAGAGCAGATGAGCGAAACCGTGAGTACTGAGCCAAGTGACGTCAACCTCGCTGAGATGGAGCGTCTTATCAACGACGACGGCCAGGTCCGAAATGCGTTCGTTGTCCTCGTGGGGGACCATTTCGAGAACCCGGATGGTGCGGCTTCGCTCATGGTTGAGCTGTTGGAAGAAGACGGCTACTCGGTCGATGCCGTGGTCAGCACTGGTGCAGTCAAGCGTGAGATCCGGAAGGCTCTAGATACCGCTGTTGTCGGTGGCGCAGATTTGGTCGTCACGGTGGGCGGTGTTGGAGTTGGTCCTCGTGCGAAGACTCCGGATGCCACTCGCAAGGTTCTTGATGTGCGGCTGCAGGGCATCGAGCAGGCTATTCGTAACTCCGGTATGGGAGCTGGCGCCTTGGATGCGGGGCTGTCCCGCGGTTTGGCCGGTGTGTCCGGTCAGACAGTGATTGTCAATCTCGCGGAGTCTCGCGCTGCAGTGCGCGATGGCATGGCGACAATTCTCCCGCTGGTCTCACATGTGCTTGATGACCTCTGCCGCTGGAGCGTCTAGGAATGGGCGACGCCAAACATCCCAATCAGCCCGAGCAAGAGCAAGAGCAAGCCGCGCCGCGCAGTGGCAGCCGTAGGCAACGTCGTCGCGCAGGTGCACCGGCGAAAAACTTTGCCCAGTCACGCAGTGCGAAAACCGCGCGCACAGTGCACTATCACGATGAATCCCCGGAGGATGCTCGTGATTTTGATGTGGACTATTGGATAAAACAGCGCCCACCCCATTGGGGATGAGCGCTGTGTAAAAGCATTAGTTCGCTTCTTATCGGAAGCCTGCAACTAGCAGCTAGAGGCTAGTTCAGCTCCGTCTTCGGCTTGCCGTTCTGCTCAGCCAGCAGGTCACGAATCTCAGTCAGCAGGTCAGCCTCGGTGACCTCCGGCTCAGCGGAGGTCTCCAGACGAGCCTCACGCATCGCGTTGAACTTGTTCATCGGAGCAACGATGACGAAGTAGACAACCGCTGCGACCAGCAGGAAGTTGATGACTGCGGTGATGACAGCTGCGAAGTCAAGGTAGGTCGACGGGTTGCCGCTGATGATTTCGAAGCCAAGGCCAGTGACCTCTGCGCCACCGATGGTGTTCAGCAGCGGCTCGAGCAGGCTGTCGGTGAAAGCAGTGACGATTGCGGTGAACGCAGCACCGATGACAACACCGACCGCCAGGTCGATGACGTTGCCGCGCATGATGAACTCTTTAAAGCCCTTAAGCATAGGAAATTTCCTTCTGTAGAAACGGAACAAACCAAACGAGACCTGTGAGTCATCGTGTTGCTCATGGCAGGCCCATACGATTTTGAGAAACGGGGCAGTGCGATATCAGGCAGTGCCACTCTTCTTCGCTCTAATCGTAGTTTTGAATTGCCTGGCCATTGTATCCCCGCACTAAGTTGTGGGACAAGTCAACTTTCTGCGAAAAACACTGTTCAGGACCATAAAATCTTTGAACCAGTGAGATTTTGGTCACTAACCCGCGAGTAACAGTGTGAGCGGAGATGCTAGCGATGTCGCAGCCACCACCTCCGCGGCGCCGGTGGGCAGAGCGACCAAGACCACCTCATCGTCGACGATGTTGACCACCCTTGCCCCGTGTGCAAGCGGCGCCGCCACCCCGCGCTCATCCGCTGTCGACACAATATCCACGCTGTCACCAGTGCGAAGAGCGGACACAATGCCCGCATCAGTCAACGTGATGGCAATAATTTTGCTTTCCGACGTCCCCGTCAGCGACTTGGCAAGTGACGGGCCGACCATTCGCTGCTCTGTAATTATCTCTCTCGGTGACATGCCGGTGGCCAGGGTGCGTCCCCGCACAGAGGCGATGTCCGTTACGGCTCCACCGGGAACGAGCTCCCGGGGAATGTCCTTGAAAGCCACATCTTGTTCTGCCACCGATGCGCCAGCGGCAATGGATTTGGCGCTAACCACTACCCGAATATGGCCGCTGCGGGGTGTCAATGACTCCACCGCCGCCAGGCCGACTGCGCATAGGAAAACAGTGAGGGCAACCATCCGCCGAATAGTTGTGGGGCGGAGCTTTCGGAATGGACGCGGAAACCGGGACGAATATTTTGGGCTCATATTAAGTTAGGCGCGAAAATCCCGGAATCGGTTCCATTAAATCTGTGAAATCCCCGCTGGCGTGATCACATAATCGGCAGGAATGTCGTGCTCATCGTAGGCAAGCTCCGTGCGCAATTCGGTGTTGAAAACTGCAACAGCGATGGCCGCAGCTCTCACCCCATCCGTATCACTGTCGCGTCGAGCGAAAACCAAGCTGCGATCGTAGTAACCAGCGCCACGCCCTAACCGCATCCCGGTTGCGGGGTCGGCCGCAACTGCCGGCAGGATAATGGCGTCGGCAACACCCAGCTCAGCTGGGCCAGCAGAGTCTTCCACCGAAACAGGTTCCAAGAGTCCAAATCGGCCCTTGTGGAAGCTGCCGTTGTAGTAACCCCAGTGCAGCGGTTGTGGTGGACCGGGCGGGCAGACGGGAAGCAGAATTCGTGCTCCGGAAACCGCGTTTGCCAGAGCCTCCACAAAGCCCTGGCCGGGCTTACCGCCAGTCGAACTAGAAACGCTTGCGCCGGGTTCGTCACCAGCGGGGACATAAGCGGCAATGACAGGTTTTGCGAGGTCGCCGACGGTGTTGGATAACCATTCTTGCAACCGCTGTACCAGTGCTTCGTCGTCAAGCATGCGCTCACGCTGCCCCTTGGCGGCGCGTGCGGCGAGTACCTCGTGCCGTGTGCGGGCTTTGAAATCAGACGTGGTTTCGGGAAGCGGAGCCATACCTGCAAACCTACTCTGTCAGGTAGGGGAGCGACCTCTGTCGTCAGCGCAGGAGAAAATTTCTGATTAATGCGTTGAAAAAGCGGGGTCAGCCTCCGAGCAAATGGAAGTTATATAGGTATCGTTGCCATTATGGTCTCATCGTCTAAAGAGTCTGGTTCGGACATGACTACTCCGGTTCGAACTGTCATCGTTCCTGCCGCGGGCATGGGTACGCGATTCTTGCCTGCCACCAAGACAGTGCCGAAAGAATTGCTGCCCGTAGTTGATACGCCGGGCATCGAGATGATTGCTGAAGAGGCCGCCGCCACTGGTGCGCAACGCCTGGCTATTGTCACAGCGCCGAGTAAGGATGGCGTGCTTGGGCACTTCGACCCGCGCCCGGACCTTGAGCAGACTCTCGCCGAGCGTGGCAAGGACAAGATTGCAGCGAAGGTACGCCGCGCCACCGAGGTCATTCGCGTGGAATCCGTTGTTCAAGATCGACCGCTGGGCCTGGGGCATGCGGTGTTGGTCGCAGAGCCGCTGCTCGAAGACGATGAGGACAGCGTTGCTGTCATGCTTCCCGACGATCTCGTGCTCCCAGTGGGCGTGATGGATCGGATGACGGAAGTGCGCGAGCGCTTTGGTGGTTCGGTGCTGTGTGCGCTGGAAATTCCTCATGAAGAGGTCTACAACTACGGTGTCTTCGATATTGAGGACGCCACCCCGGCGGAGTCTGGTGAGCTCGGTGCTGACGCGGCCGACGCTGATGCCTGGGACGATGTGAAGCGAGTCAAGGGCATGGTGGAAAAGCCGGACCCTGCGGATGCTCCATCCAACTTCGTTGCAATCGGACGTTACTTGCTCGATCGCGCCATCTTCGATGCGCTGCGCCGCATCCCGCGCGGTAAGGGCGGCGAATACCAGCTCACCGATGCAATTGAGCTGCTGATTCAAGAGGGGCATCCGGTTCATGTGGTCGTTCACAAGGGGTTCCGCCATGACCTGGGAAATCCTGGTGGCTTCATTCGTGCTTGCGTAGACTTTGGACTCAGGCATCCGGACTACGGCGAGGGGCTGCGCGACTACATGCAGCAGCGTCTGGCGCAGGATGAACAGGCTTAAAGCCTTTTTATAGAGGCTTGTACTGAGAAGCTGAATAGCATAAAGCGCACCGCGGGTTGGTGCCGAGGAAGGTAAAACATGCGTTCTGTGGAAGAACAGTTGGCGGCAATCACCGCACACGCTGTGATGCCTGATCCTGTGCGCGTTGCTATTTCGGAATCCCTCGGCATGCTGTGCGCTGAAGATGTCATCGCAGAGCAGCCGTTGCCGGGATTCGTGCAGTCAGCGATTGATGGTTATGCGGTGCGCGCTGTCGATATCGTCGGCGAATCTGGTTCTTTACCTCCGGATGCGCGTCAGAGTGATGTTGATTTTCGCGAGGTCGAGCTGCCTGTTGTCGGTGAGGTGACAGCCGGCTCTCACCACCCGATGCGTCTCCAGCCGAAGCAGGCCGTGCGCGTACAAACTGGTGCGCCGCTGCCATCGCTTGCCGACGCCGTCGTGCCCCTAAACTGGACCGACCGCGGTGGCCGTCGAGTTAATGTTCTCCATCCGGTCTACTCCGGTGACTTTGTGCGCAAGGTCGGTGACGACGTGCAGCCGGGTGACGTGGCGGTGTCCTTGGACTCGGTGATTTCGCCGTCACAGGTTGGATTGCTGGCAGCGGTGGGGCGTTCGAAGGTTTTGGTGCACCCCAAGCCACGTATGTCCGTGATTTCCATTGGTAATGAGTTGGTCGATGTTGACCGCACACCGGGGCTCGGTCAGGTCTACGACGTCAACTCCTACGCGCTGGCTGCAGCCGGCCGCGATGCTGGGGCTGAGGTACACCGAGTGGGTATTGCCACCGGTGAGCCCCGCCGCATCCGGGAAATCATCGAAGGCCAGCTCATTCGCAGTGAGCTCTTGGTCATCACGGGGGCTGTCGGCGGTGCCGCGGGTGAGCAGATTCGCCGTGTGCTGGCTGAATTGGGCGAGGTTGATGTTTCCCGCATCGCTATGCATCCTGGTTCAGTCCAGGGCTTTGGTCTGCTGGGAGATGACAAGATTCCAACGTTCCTCCTGCCGTCGAATCCGGTCGGCGCATTGGTCGTTTTTGAGGTCATGGTTCGTCCCCTCATCCGACTGGCGTTGGGGAAGCGCAATCCCCGCCGCCGCGCTGTCACCGCTCGTGCTGTCGGCCCGATCGAGTCGGCGGAGAAGCGCCGTGGCTACATCCGTGGCCAGCTCATGCGTGACCGCGAGACCGGCGAATACATGGTGCAGCCGCTGGGAGGTTCCGGCGGTGCGCAAGCCCATCTTTTGGCCGGTATGTCGGAAGCCAACAGCCTCATCGTGATTCCGGAAGACGTGCTGCACGTGCGTCCGGGAGATGTAGTTGACGTGCTGTTCATGGCGCGCCAGGCCTAACCTCACTCCACTACCGCGAGTATTGTTGCTGTGCGTACTTCTCGTCTAGTAACCAGTGGCGGCCGAGTCCGCCTGCGTGTGCCAGAGCGCTCTGATGCCTCTGCATGGCGGACACTGCGGCTGCGCGACGAGCCCATTTTGCGCCCCGTGGAGCCAACCCTCGAGGACGACTGGGATAACGCCCACAAGGCTTCTGTTTTCCGCCGTAACCTGCGCAGTTGGCGTCGTTCAGAGGCTGCGGGAGACATGATTGTCTCCACCATTGAAGTAGACGGCCAGTTCGCTGGCATGCTCACACTCGGCGGTATTACACCTTTCCCCGTCGCTCACGCATGGATTGGCTACTGGGTCGGCAGCGGCTTTACATGTGGAGGGGTCGCCACTGCGGCAGTGGCGTTGGCGTCGGATTATGCCAAGAGAGTTGGCGTCCACCGAATTGAAGCGACTGTGTTGGACAGCAATGTCCCGTCGATACGCGTGCTGGAAAACTGTGGGTTCGAGTACGAAGGCGTGGCGCGGGAAGCCTTCCATATGGATGGCGCGTGGCGCGATCATCTGACTTATGCGCGGGTGGGGGAGGACAGTGCAGTGGACCTCATCGTGGCGAGTGGTCGCGCGCAATATGAAGAGGCGGAGAAATACCCACCGCAACGGCGCGCCTGAGTAGTCTGAGTAACACACGCCGATAGGGTGATGACAACTCTACTATTGGGCGAATTCGCTCTAGATACGCTGACTGCCTTCGCAAATGCCTCTGTGGAAGGGCATGTGGGTGGCGTATTTGGGCCGGGGAGAGACGGCGAAACCCCGGGCGAAATCGCAAGGAGACACAAAATATGTCAACTTCACTGTTGCTGATACTCATCGTTGTACTGTGGCTGTTTGTGCTGGCCCCGCTGGTGGTCAATACGCGCAAGCCGATTCGTCGTACTTCCGATGCGCTAGGTAAGACCCGCGTGCTGCATCGTGGTGGCGAGGAGTTGGCCACGACGCGCCGCCGTCCGTCTTTTAAGGAGTCGGACGTGCGCGTAGCCGAAGAAGTCGACGATTCTCTCGAAACCGTTGACGCGCAGGTCGACGATGACTTCGATGTCAGCGACGTGCTTATCGACGACACCGTGGACGAGGCGGCCGACCCGGCCGTCGTTGACGGCGATATCGTCTACGAGCTGGAAGCGGCAGATGCAGAAGAGGAGACCCCGCAGGCGGATGATTCCGCTACCGAGGAAGCCACTGCTGAGTCTTCTGACCGCTCTGACATGGACGTGTCCGATGATGAGTCTGCAGACCAGTCGCTGCAGGCTGTCGTTAATGACGAGGATGCTGAATCTGACTCCGCCGTTGCCTCCGCCGAAGGTGACGTGGTTCGTGCAGATGAGTCCTCTTCCGATGTGAGCGTTGACGTTCGCCGTCAGTTTGTCGACGCCGATGACTTGATGTTCGAAGATGCCGTTGAATCTGACGCTGATTCCGGTGCCGCGGCTGACGCTGAGCACGCGGACGCTGAGGCTCTCTCTGAGACTGAAGAGGCAGCAGACACCGTAGACGAGCAGGCGGAACCCGACGAGACCGTCGAGGACGACAGCGACCACAGTGTCGAGTCCAACGATGACGCAGTCGCTGTCGATGACACCTTGACCGAAGATGATTACGCGTTCGCTGAGAAGCGCCGTGGTCGTGGTGGGTTCGATCCGATTTCGGATGCCCAGTACGCTGAGACTCGCTTTGCCCGCCGCCGCCGTTCGGTTGCTGGGCTGGCAGCGTTCATCGCGGTCACGGTCATCATCGCTGCTTTCGCCGGTGGTTGGACCTGGTGGATTCCACTGGTCGGTGTCGGCTTGATGACCCTGTATCTGGTCAACCTGCGCCGCACCGTGCGTGCAGAGCAGGAACTGCGGGCTCGCCGAATTCGCCGTATGAAGATGGCCCGCCTCGGCGTGCGTAACCGCGAGGATGATGAGCTGGGAATTCCACAGCGTCTGCGCCGTCCGGGCGCGGTAGTGGTCGAGCTTGATGATGAGGACCCGGATTTCGCAGATCTGGCCTACACTGACTACCGCTTTGATGACGACGATTATGACGAAATGCCACAGGCTCGTGTGAGCTAGTCCTGTGAGCTGAGCCGTAGAACAACCTTAAAGTTGTCTGAGCACGTCAGCGCGGTTTTTTGTTAGAAACTCGGCCTGTTACGATGTCACTACCTAAGACATGACACACCGGGTGTGTTTGGCGGAAGGCTTCTCCCGAGGGGTTGGGAGAAGCCTTTTTGCATGTTAAAGTCGCTGGCCTTTCGCTGCCGCAGTGCTACCGTGCTTTGACCGTGCCGTCGGGTAGCATGTCCCTCATGGATCGACCGGTAATGCGCGATATCGCGCTCGTGATTCTCCGCCTAATACTCGGAATTATCTTCATCTGCCATGGCTGGGACAAGATTTTTGTCACCGGTATTGACAAGACGACCGGTTACTTTGTCGCTGCGAATATCCCGCAGGCGCACTTGACGGTCTGGGTTGTCGCTCTAGTCGAACTGGTCGGAGGCGCGTTGCTGATTCTGGGGCTCTTGGCCCCGACGGTGGCGATGGTCTTCATCATTGAGATGATTGGTGCCTGGTGGTCGATGCACCTGGGCAATGGCCTGTTTATCCGTGACAACGGTGCGGAGCTCGTGATGTCACTCATCGGCGGTCTGGTGATGATTTTCGTTTTCGGAGCCGGCCGTTTCAGTTTGGACAGGCAATTCATCAGGTAAGACCTCATTAGGTACAACCCCCTTAAGAGTTAAAAGCGGAGGAGATTCCCCGTGGAGTGCGAGGAAATTCGCGCAGCATTGTCCGCTCGCCTCGATGGCGAGCAGGCAAGTATTGCCGATGAAGTCATCGATGCCCATCTTGGGGCCTGCGAGGAGTGCCGAGCTTGGTACGAGCGAGCGGTGCGGCTGAACCGCGCCCTTACGGTTGGGCCTGCCGATGGCATGCCGGAGATTTCCACGGATGATCTCTCGGAGCGCATTTTGGTCTCTATCGAACCGGAGCGCCGCCGGCGTGAGCGCGCTTGGCTGCTCATAGCCGGCACAGCCCGCGGGGTGCTCATCGCATTGGGACTTTGCTGGGCGGTCTGGGGGATTGCGACGCTGGTCGACGCCTCCGACATGATGACGCTTGGACTTTCCTCGACACAGCCGCAGGACGGTGCGGGAATCGCAACAAGCACGGGATCGCCTATCGACGGTTCCACTGCCACCGTTGACCCAATGGAGCTCGGAGCACGCCTTGCCATTCAACTCGCGGCAATTCGGCTTGCATTGGCAGTGGGATTGTTCTGGGCTGCTTGGCGGCCGCGTGCTGCCATGGGCATGGCGCCGGTCTACGGTGCCGTCGCCACGTTCAGCATCGGTTTTGGTATTCGTGACATTCTCATCGGTGCCCAGGGAGCATCAGAGATCGCTGGTCTGGCCTTGATGTTTGTCTCCGCTTTGACGCTGGCCGTTGTGTGGCTGGGTGGCTATACGCCGACGGCAATCGCACAGGCATGGCGGGCCGCCTCGGGGTTGCCGGTCACAGGCGTGCCGCCACAGCGGGACTAGCTCCAGGACGGCAACCAGAACCGCCAGTCAAAGTGGTTGAGAGGCAGCGGGTAGCCGGTCAAAATCGGCAGCCAGAACACAAACGCGGCCACCACTAGTGCGGCGTGCGTGCCAACGATTACCAACCCCACCGGCTTACCGCGGGGCCGCCAGTGTGAGAGATCGTCGGCAAGCAGAGCAAAGGCGATGAGTACGAATGGAATCAGCGCGGTGGCGTAGAAGAAGTACATCTGACGGTCGTAGCCGATGACCCACGGCAGCCACGAGGCGAGGAACCCGATGACTGGCAGCGCGTAGCGGCCGTCGCGGCGGCCGAGCCAGCGCCATGTGGCCCACAGGACCACGGGGACCAGCAACCACCAGATGGGCGGGGTGCCAAAGAGCATCATCCAGCCCTTGCACTCTTGGCCGCCACTGCAGGTGGTTTCGGTGGAGTAGTAGAGCATTGGCCGCCAGCTGACCAGCCACTCCCAGGGCTTGGACTCCCAAGGGTGTTTGTGGCCATTAGAGGTGGTCAGCTCGGCGTGGAACTTCAGCACGCTGTTCTGGTAGTGCAGGTAGTTCTGCACGGCCTCGGGAAGCCAGCCGGTGCCGGGGAGTCCCGTATCGCGGTCTTCGGGCGAGACATGGCGATAGACCGACGTTTCTTCGGCGAACCAAGAACGCCAACTCAAGAAGTAAACGCCCAGCGGAACCACCACCAGATCACGCAACGCCGGGGCGGTATCGCGGGCGAGTGCGCCGAGCACGGGCTTGTCCGCACCGGCATTCTTGCGTGACACCAAATCCGTGAAAACGGACCACAGGCCGAATGCGGCCATGTAGTACAGACCGGACCACTTCACCCCGGTGGCAAGCCCCAGCATGATGCCGGCGAGCAGTCGCCACCAGCGATAACTGAGATAGGGGCCGAAACTACCTAGCTCCGTGGCGGATTCCAGGCGCTTGCGGGCATCGACCTGGTCGATGAGAAGTGCCCACGCGGCCGCAGTGATGAAGAAGGTCTGAATCATGTCCAGCATGCCGACCCGGGAGGAGACAAACAGCACTCCGTCGGCAAGCGCATAGAGACCAGCGATACCCACTGCCAACCGCGAGCCGCGAGAGATGCGTCGGACGATGTCCATGAGCAGCAGTATGACCAGCGTGCCACACACCGCCGACATAAACCGCCAGCCCATTGGTGAGTAACCGAAGATCCATTCGCCCACGGCGATGACCTGCTTGGCCACTGGCGGATGCACAACCAGACCGTAGCCGGGATTGTCCTCAATGCCAGACGAGATGGGGTCGCGGGTGGACTCCAGAATCTGCCATGCTTGCGGCACATAGTGCTTTTCATCGAAGAGCGGGGTGCCATTGTCGGTCTTGGCAGCAAGCCCGATGAAACGGGTTAGCGCTGCGACGATTCCGAGAACCACAAAAGTGGCGGTATCCCATTTGTCCCACCGCCGCAGTGGCGGCAGCGAGGGCACCGGGGGAATCGGGCGCAGGAAACGCTTTTTCGCGCGGCGCTCGGTTTCCGGTGGTGGGGTTAAAGCGGCATCGGTCACGAATGTCAGTTTAAGCTATGGAATCATGACGCATTCGGCATCGAACTTCCAACCGCACGAGAACGCGCCTCTTAGCGAGGCAATGACGCTGGCCCCTGGCATCACTCTGGTGGCAACGCCGCTGGGCAATATCGCCGATGCCTCCGACCGCTTGCGCGGTGCGCTTATCGACGCCGATATCATCGCCGCGGAAGACACCAGGCGAGCACGCAACCTGGCCACAGCGCTGGGCATTTCCCCCAAGGGGAAGTTTGTTTCAAACTTCGATCACAACGAAGAGAGCCGCACTGAGTCGCTGATTCAGGCGGCGAAGGCGGGACAGAAAGTCATTGTGGTGACCGATGCGGGGATGCCGGTGGTGTCGGATCCTGGCCTGGCTGTGGTGGCGGCTGCTCACGACGCGGGCGTGCCCGTGTCCTGCGTACCGGGGCCGAGCGCGGTGACTACCGCATTGGCTCTCAGCGGGTTGGGCGTCGGCCACTTTTGCTTCGATGGTTTTGCACCTCGTAAACAGGGGGCGCGCCGGATCTGGCTGGAATCACTGAAGACAGAGAAGCGGGCCTGTTGTTTCTTTGAGTCGCCGCATCGGTTGGCTGTTACGTTGGCCGATGCCGCGGAGATTTTGGGTGAGGAGCGGCGCGCGTCGGTAAGCCGTGAGCTGACCAAGCGTTTTGAAGAGACTCGCCGTGCGACGCTGGGAGAGCTGGCTGCGTGGGCGGAGGAAGGTGTCCGCGGCGAAATTACGGTGGTGATTGAGGGCGCGGGGCAGCAGGCGACGGAGGTATCCACGGAGGACTTGGTTGACCGCGTGGAGGAGCTTGTGGCTGATGGCATGCGGCTGAAGGATGCCGCGAAGCAGGTTGCGGCAGAGGCTGGAATGACAAAGCACCGTGATCTCTATCAGGCGGTTTTGGCTGCTCGTGAGGGAAATCGTTAGCCGATTGTTACTTTGTGCCAGAAAATGTTCCAGCGCACGCCAGTGAACAGGGTAAACGCTGTTATTGGGAGTTTTGTAATTCAGACGGGAAATGAGGAAAACCTGAGAGAATCCACATCCTGAGTTGAAATCCCAGGTCAATGGTGGACATGGTGGAGGAATGACGAATCCACCAGAGCATGAAATACAACAAGAAGTAGGGGAGTCAGTCGTCGGCGAAGTCAGGGCCGACGATTCTCACGCTCCCGTGAACCTCGGGGTTACCATCCCCGCCGTTGTCGCAATTCTGGCAATCATCGTCTGGGGCCTGGCGTGGCCGGATAGTTTCTCGACGTTTGCATCTAGCTCTCTGAACTGGGTCGTGGAGAACATCGGCTGGCTGTTTATCTTGGCCAGTACCGTCTTTGTCTTCTTCATTGTGTCCATCGCGATTTCCAAGTTCGGTCACATCCGCTTGGGCAAGGACAACGAGAAACCAGAGTTTTCCACGCCTAGCTGGATTGCGATGATGTTCGCCGCCGGTATGGGCATCGGTCTGATGTTCTACGGTGTCGCTGAGCCGCTGACCTTCTATCGCGATGGCGTGCCGGGCCACCAGCCGAAGGAAGTCGGTACCGCCATGGCTTCGACGATGTTCCACTGGACTCTGCACCCGTGGTCGCTCTACGCCATCGTCGGTCTCGCAATTGCTTACTCGACCTACCGCCTCGGCCGAAAGCAGCTGATTTCGGCGGCGTTCATCCCGCTCATCGGCGCGCGTCGCGCTGAGGGGCGGTTGGGCAAGCTTATCGACGCGCTTGCGATTTTTGCCACCGTCTTCGGTACGGCAGCCTCTCTCGGTGTGGGCGTACTTCAGATTTCCGCCGGTTTGGAAATCAACGGGTTCAACGCCATCAAGGGCGCACCTTTGTGGATTGGTCTTATTCTCGTTCTGGGCTGTGCCTTCTTGGTCTCTGCACTGTCGGGCGTGGGCAAGGGAATTCAGTACATCTCGAACTTCAACATGGTTGCCGCAGGTCTGCTGGCTCTGCTGGTGTTGGTCCTCGGCCCTACCGTGGTGATTCTGAACCTGATTCCGACCTCTATTGGCAGCTACCTGGATTCCTTCTTTGAGATGGCCTCCCGCTCCAGTGCTTCCGCTGACGGCACCGCCGGTGAATGGCTCTCTTCCTGGACAATTTTCTACTGGGCCTGGTGGATCTCATGGTCGCCGTTTGTCGGTATGTTCATCGCACGTATTTCTCGCGGCCGTACTATCCGTGAGTTCGTCTTCACCGTCGTCGCCGTTCCGTCGATTGTCTCTGCAGTGTGGTTCTCCATCTTTGGTGGCACCGCCATTACCCACGAGCAGCAGGGTGCGTCCATCTACGGTGACGGTTCGGCCGAGAGTCAGCTGTTCAATCTGCTGGAATCCTTGCCGGGTGGCGCGATTACCTCCGCTATCGCAATGATTCTGCTGGCTACCTTCTTCATTACCTCGGCAGACTCCGCCTCCACGGTGATGGGTACCATGAGTCAGTTCGGTCGACTCACAGCGTCGCGCACGGTCACTGCTATGTGGGGTATTTTCACCGCTCTGATTGCCATCGTCCTATTGGTCACCGGTGGCAGCGATGCCCTGTCGAACCTGCAGAACATCACCATTTTGGCGGCAAGCCCGTTCGTCATTGTTATCTTGGCGCTGATGGTTTCGCTGGTTAAGGGGCTTTCCGACGATCCGATGTACCTCGATGACAAGGAACAGCGTCAGTTTGCCCTGCGCATGGCTCGTGAGCGCCGCTTGGCGGAAGCGGCCGAACAGCGCGAGCGCCGCCGTGCTCGTAAATTGCGCAACTAGCTTTCCAACAGCAGCGGTGCGGCCTTGGCCTCAATCTCGGCCCATTCGCCCTCGGGTGTAGACCCGATGGTGATGCCACCGCCGATGCCAGCTTCGACCCGAACTCTCCCCGAGTTCGGGTCTTTTGTGTACTCAGCGGTACGAATACCGACATTGAGCTCAAGTGCATCACCGTGGGCCGCACCAATCGCGCCGCAGTGAGCGCCACGGGGTTCGGGTTCCCACTCGCGCAGAAGCTCAATTGCTCGCAGCTTCGGTGTACCGGTGACTGAGGCCGGTGGGAAGCAGGCTTCGATTAGTTCAGCGTGGCTGAGCTGATCGGGAAGTTCCGCGGAAACTGTGGAAAAGAGGTGCCACACGCCCGGTGCCGGACGCACACTGAGCAGGTCTGTGACCTTCACGGTGCCGGTCTTGGCAACTTGACCGAGGTCATGGCGCACCAGGTCGACAATCATGATGTTCTCGGCGACATCCTTGTCGCTGCGCAATAACTCGTTCGGGGGCCGGCCAGCGGGAATCGTGCCTTTGATGGGAGTTTCAGTCACGCTTGTGCCTGCGCGGATGAGGAACTCCTCAGGACTCAGCGAGGCCAGGATTGGAATTCCAGCGTCGAGGTTGCCGGGCAAGAATGCTGCTCGAGCCGGCTGATACCGCGCCACGCGGGAGGAAAACCACGCACCGGCGTGGGCTAGTGCAGCATTGTCCACATCGACGTTCGTGCCCGATCCCGCATTCAGCTCCGCGTGAAAGCGTGTAGAGATGCAGGTTTGGTACACCTCGCCCGCGGCAATTGCTTCCTTACAGTTCTCCACTGCAAGCTGGTGGCGTTCTCGGTCGCCCTGATCCCACTCCAGTGGTGTGGCCGCGGGGAGCGCGTCGTCACGCGTGTTTTCGTGCGAGTATTTGATGGTCTCCTGAAGGGCTTGGAAATCCGGATTTGAGGGGTCACCGGTGCCGGGGCCGTCGAAATGCCACGTGCCGTCGTCGGCAAGCAATGCGACGCAGGCAGCGATCCCATGCGCGCTGGTGCCGGAGTAGGGGCGGAACCCAAATAGCCACGCATTGGGGTCGGGGCTGGTGAAAAGCGCTGTCGAATCGCAGGCGGTGAGCTCGACGTTAGCGGCGAGAACCGCGCGATAACCGAACCAGGAGCCGACGAGTGCGGCGGGGCGATGACCGGCGGCGATAAGACGAGCTAGCGCAGTGGTCGCGCGCGAAGTGAAGTCAGCGGCCGAGTCGGAGGAGGTGGACCGAGTGGACATAGGACATAAGCGTAGTGACTGCGCGAGCGCGCGATGACGCTAAGGGACAGTTCTTGGAAGACTTCATGAGGGCACAGTTCATCGTGATGGTAGGTCATCTATTACCCTGTTAGATATGTCTCGCATTTTCACAGCAGTTGCGTGGCCGTACGCTAACGGTCCGCGACATATCGGCCATGTTGCAGGTTTCGGTGTCCCCTCGGACGTTTTCGCTCGCTACCAGCGAATGATTGGCAATGACGTGCTGATGGTCTCCGGTACTGATGAGCATGGCACGCCACTGCTTGTGCAGGCGGAGAAGGAAGGCGTTTCTGTCCAGGAATTGGCCGACCGTTACAACCGCCAGATTGTGCAGGACCTCGCGGGTCTGGGGCTTTCCTACGACCTGTTTACGCGCACAACCACGCGCAACCACTACGCCGTTGTCCAGGAGCTCTTCCGTGGGCTCTACGAAAACGGCTATATGGTCAAGCAGACCACGATGGGTGCGATTTCCCCGTCGACCGGTCGCACCCTGCCGGACCGTTACATCGAAGGTACCTGCCCAATTTGTGGCGCTTCCGGTGCCCGCGGCGACCAGTGCGACAACTGCGGTAACCAGCTTGACCCGGCCGATCTGATTGATCCGGTGTCGAAAATCAACGGCGAGACCCCGAAGTTCGTTGAAACTGAGCACTTCCTGCTAGACCTGCCGGCTCTGGCAGAGGCCTTGACCGAGTGGCTGCAGGAGCGCAAGGACTGGCGCCCGAACGTGCTGAAGTTCTCCCTGAACATCCTGAAGGACATCCGTCCGCGTGCAATGAGCCGTGATATTGACTGGGGTGTGCCGATTCCGCTGGAGGGCTGGTCGGAAAACGGGACGAAGAAACTCTACGTTTGGTTCGACGCCGTCGTCGGTTACCTATCCGCTTCCATCGAGTGGGCCTGGCGCATTGGTGACCCGGAAGCGTGGCGCAAGTGGTGGAATGACCCGGAGGCGCTGTCCTACTATTTCATGGGCAAGGACAACATCACCTTCCACTCCCAGATTTGGCCGGCTGAGCTGCTGGGCTACCGTGGCGAGGGCTCCCGCGGGGGCGAGGTCGGGGAGCTCGGTGAGTTGAACCTGCCGACGGAGGTCGTCTCCTCGGAGTACCTGACCATGTCGGGCTCGAAGTTCTCCTCTTCCAAGGGCGTTGTCATCTATGTGAAGGACTTCCTGGCGGAGTTTGGTCCGGATCCGCTGCGCTACTTCATCGCGATGGCAGGCCCGGAGAACCAGGACACCGACTTCACCTGGGATGAGTTCGTCCGCCGCGTGAATAACGAGCTGGCCAACTCCTGGGGCAACCTGGTCAACCGCACCGTGTCCATGGCTTTCAAGAACTTCGGTGAGGTGCCAACTCCGGGCGAACTCACTGACGCTGACCGTGAACTGCTCGACCTGGCTGAGCGTTCCTTCGCCGAGGTCGGCGACGCGCTTGCGCTGTCCCGCTTCCGCGCCGGTATCACCGCCGCCATGCACTTGGTCGGAGAGGCCAACGCCTACATTGCTGCGCAGGAGCCGTGGAAGCTGGCGAAGGACGAGTCCCAGCGCGAGCGTCTCGCCACCGTGCTGTGGACAGCACTGCAGGTAGTCAGCGACGCCAATGTGCTGCTGACCCCGTACCTGCCGGAAAGCTCGCAGAAGGTCTTCGAGACCCTGGGCGGCGAGGGGATCTGGGCCGCAATGCCAGAAGTCCAGGAAGTCCAGGACGACATGCCGGTCGAACCGGTCGGCGCTGACCTGCCGGCAGAGGGTAGGAGCTACCCAATCATCACCGGTGACTACGTCAATCAGAAGGCCGCCTGGCGTCGCTTCGACATTGAGCCGGGTACGGCGCTGGCCAAGCCGAAGCCGATTTTCACCAAGCTCGACTCTGAGTTGGCTGAGCACGGCCCCGAGTGGGCACAGGTGAAGTAGGGGCTCAGTAGAGGTATGGGAAAGCGCAAACGCAAGATTGCAGAACCCGCGGAGTATCTCACTCCGCTGTTTGACGCCCACACGCATCTCGCGTCCTGTGGGGCGCAAACTCCGGAAGAGATTGCGGCGCTCATGGACCGGGCCGCCGCAGCGGGCGTCGTCGGAGTCTGCACGGTCGGCGATGGCATGCCGGAAACCGAACTGGCCTTTGCCGCTGCGCACGCGCACCCCAACGTCTGGGCCGCCGCCGCCATCCATCCGACGCGCGCGCACGAGCTTGACGACGACGCCAAGGCCCGCTTAACCGAAATGGCTGCCGACCCCAGGGTTGTGGCCGTGGGGGAGACGGGATTGGATTGGTACTGGCTGGATTCCCTCGACGGCTGCGCGTCGAAGAGCGAACAGCTGGCTGCGTTGCAGTGGCATATGGAGCTCGCAGCAACCGTCGGCAAGCCGTTGATGATTCATAACCGCGACGCCGATGAAGACCTGATGGCGGCGTTGGACGGCTACGACAATACGGTCATTTTGCACTGTTTCTCTTCGCCCATCGAGGTTGCCCGCGAAGCCATTGCACGCGGTTACCTGCTGAGTTTTACCGGCAACGTGACCTTCAAACGCAATGATTACCTGCGGCAGGCTGTGGCTGAGGCGCCGGCGGAGCAGCTGCTGGTGGAAACCGATGCCCCGTACATGACCGCGGAGCCTTTCCGAGGTGCGCGCAACGAGTCCACTTTTATCGGTCATCAGGCGCGTGCGATGGCCGCAGCCCGAGAAATCGGGGCGGAGGAGATGGCACAGATTTTGACGGATAATGCACGTCGGGTGTACGGCATTTAAGCACGTGCTGGCGTATTGCCGCCCCTGAGCTGTGGAAATGCAGCCGGGGCGGTTTGTTGTATTTCCCGTCACTTTTATCGATATATTTTAGACAACACTGAATCTTTACCGTACTGTTACAAACTGTATTTCTTTCATTTGCTAGCTGCCCCATCCTCCGAAAGGCTGTGACGAACCCCGTGAGTGCTGCGAAGAAGCGTCATCTCAATCGTGCTAATGACGGAGTCTCCACTTCGTCCAAGATTGCCGCAGGCGGTCTGGTCGCTGCTGTTGCTCTGGGTGGTACTGTCGCAGCATCCAACTATGACACCATCACCGTCGAAATCGACGGTAAGGTTGAGCAAATCGCAACCTGGTCCAAGGATGACAAGGCCATTCTGCAGAAGGCTGGTGTCGAAACCACCGGTGGCGACCTGGTTCAGCGTCAGGGCGATCTCACGGACGGCGGCAAGCTGGTCTACCGCTCTGCCAAGCCAGTCACGATGATTGTCGATGGCAAGCCGCAGGAGCACAAGACCAATGCCATCACTACCGATGAGCTGATTGAAGGTCTGAAGAAGCAGGGGCTCATCTCCGATAAGGACAAGGTCGAGGTCGAAAAGGGCGAGATTTCCGCTAAGGGAGTCGAACTCGACGTCGTTCGTGCCAAGAATATTGTGCTTCACGACGATGCCAAGGACATCGACCTGACCGTCCCGGCTATGACCGTCGGAGATGTGCTGGCTCAGCGTGGCATTGAACTGCGTGAAGATGACACCGTCGAGCCGGGTCTGGATGCTCCGGTCACCGAGGGGATGCGCATCGCTCTGTCTCGTCTGATTGATAAGACCATCACCGAGACTGAGGAGATTCCAGCTCACGAGAACATCATTGAAGATGATTCGATGTTCGAAGATGAGCGCATCGTTGAGCAGGAAGGTGAACCGGGCCAGGTAGAGCGTCAGGTCAAGGTCACCTCTCGCGATGGTGAAGAGCTCGGACGCGAGGTCCTGGAAGAAAAGGAGCTAAAGGCTCCGGGTATCTCCACTATTCGCCAGGGCACTAAGTCCCGCATTGCAGCTCCGGCTGCCGGCTACGGCGTGTGGGATCAGCTGGCTCAGTGTGAGTCCGGCGGCGACTGGGCTATCGATACCGGTAACGGTTTCTCCGGTGGTCTGCAGTTCACCGATTCCACTTGGGCAGCTTACGGCGGTACTGAGTATGCACCGCGTGCATCGCAGGCTTCCCGCGAGCAGCAGATTGCTGTCGCTGAGCGTGTCCAGGCTGGTCAGGGTTGGGGCGCATGGCCCGCTTGTACCGCTTCCATGGGGCTTCGTTAAAGCTAGTTCCGTCTAGCCATAACGAGCTAAGCCTATTTTTTGTGTTGACCCCGTAGTATCTAACTGTGACTAAAGCAGAAGTTTCTTTCTTGGGGCCGGTCGAAGTACGCGACTTGGCGGCGCAGTTGGATATTGTCCCGACGAAGAAATTGGGGCAGAACTTCGTCCACGACGCCAACACCGTGCGTCGAATTGTCGCTGCGGCGGACTTGCCGGAGGATTCCTACCCTGTTGAGGTTGGCCCCGGCTTGGGCTCGCTGACCCTCGGGCTGCTCGAACACTGCGGCCGCGCGGCGGCTGTTGAAATCGATTCGCGGCTGGCGGCGCGTCTGCCCCAGACAGTCACTGAGCGCGCCGAGGGCTGCGCACTTGAGCTCATTGAGAAAGACGCGCTGAAGGTCAGCCGCGAGGACTTTCAGACTGCCCCAGATGCGCTGGTGGCCAATCTGCCATACAACGTTTCTGTACCGGTGCTCCTGCACATGCTTGCCGAGCTGCCCACCATCCGTCGCGTGCTCGTGATGGTGCAGTCTGAGGTCGCTGACCGGCTGGCGGCTCAGCCGGGCTCCAAGATCTACGGTGTCCCCAGTGTCAAGGCCGCCTACTACGGCACAGTGCGTCGCGCCGGTGCCATTGGTCCGCACGTCTTCTGGCCGGTCCCCAAGGTTGATTCCGGGCTCGTTCGCATTGACTGCTACGCTCGCTCCGACGCTCCAGAGAACTCCAAGACCGCCGATGCCCCCGAGGCCCCGTGGGAAATCTCGCCGCAGTTCCGCGCACGCCTTTTCCCGCTTATCGACGCTGCTTTTGCGCAACGCCGCAAGACCCTCCGGGCGGCCCTATCGGGGATTTACGGATCTGGTGCCGCAGCCGAAGAGGCGCTTATGGCAGCGGGGATTGACCCCAAGCAGCGAGGAGAGAAGCTTGAAATTGCCGATTTCGTTCGTCTCGCTGAGGTCTCACGAGACCAGCGCTTTTAATAAAGGACAGGCAATCTTTCCCCATGCACCGTGACGACACCCCCAGTAGGGCCGAGATCGGCCGGCGCGAACCGCGCAGCCTGGCTTGGACTAAGTTCTGGCCTGACGACGACGGCTGGGTGTGCAACTGCATAGTTTTCCGCGGTGACCGCTTGCTGCTTCTGCTGCGTGAATACGAGGGCTTCCTCGGGGGCCAGTGGGATTTGCCCGGTGGCAAGCTAGACGCGGGGGAGGAGCCCGTGGAGGCCGCTGTGCGCGAACTGCGTGAAGAGGCCGGCTTGCGCGCAGCGGAGGTCAGCGAATTTGCCCATTATTCCAATCCGGACTTGGGCGGGGAGAATTTCCGCTTCCACACGGTGACCTTTCTAGTACGCGAGGCCGACGACACGCAGAATGTCCAGCTCAGCGGCGAGCATCCGGAATTTAAATGGGTAACCCGAGAGCAGTTCGATGAGCTGCCGGTGGCCTGGTATGTCCGGCGTGTGCTTGGCAACGTCGAATGGGGCACAATAAATACTCATCATGGCGAATCTGATTAATTGCGAGAATATTTCTAAGTCCTTCGGGCTCAAGACTCTGCTCGACGGCGTCAGCCTCGGTGTTCAAGAGGGCGACCGCATCGGTGTTGTCGGTTTGAACGGTGGCGGCAAGTCCACACTGCTGAAGATTCTGGCAGGCGTGGAGCCAGCGGACTCCGGACGTATTTCGCGAGCCAACGACATGGCCATGGCGCATGTCACCCAGGGCGCCGAGCTCGACCCGAATTCCACCGTGTTTGAGTGCGTCATTGCACCGCTGGGACTCGCTGAACACGAGTGGGCGGGTAACGCTTCCATCCGCGAGGTCCTCGATGGCATCGGTATCAATGACCTCGGTATGGATACCAAGGTCGCCAATCTCTCCGGTGGTGAGCGCCGTCGCGTTAACCTGGCGGCCGCGCTGGTCCGAGATCTGGATCTGCTCATTCTCGATGAGCCAACGAACCACCTCGATATTGAGGGTGTGCAGTGGTTGGCCGATCATGTTCTTTCGCGCCGGGCAGCCCTGGTCGTCGTCACGCACGATCGTTGGTTCCTGGATACCGTTGCCACGAAGACGTGGGAAGTCCACGATGGCACCGTCGATTTTTACGATGGCGGTTACAACGACTGGACGTTCGCGCGTGCCGAGCGTGCGCGCCAAGCCGATGCCGCCGAGCAGCGTCGCCAGAACCTTGCGCGTAAGGAACTCGCGTGGTTGCGCCGGGGTGCGCCGGCCCGCACCTCGAAGCCTCGCTACCGCATCGAAGCAGCTGAGGCTCTCATCGCCGATGTCCCGGCGCCGCGTGATTCCGTGGAGTTGATGGCGTTTTCGCAGCGTCGACAGGGCAAGGTGGTCGTAGAGCTAGAGCATGCGTCCCTGGAAACGCCCGATGGTAGGGAATTGCTTAACGACGTCACGTGGCGTCTGGCCCCCGGCGAGCGCATTGGCCTGGTCGGTGTCAACGGCTCGGGTAAGACGACTTTGTTGCGCGCATTGGCGGGAGACTACCCCTTAAGCGATGGCAAGCGGATTGAGGGCAAGACGGTGCGTCTGGGTTGGCTGCGACAGGAGCTCGATGATCTGCCGCTGGATATGCGTGTGCTCGACGCTGTGGAGGACGTGGCGACCTACATTGACCTGGGCAAGAAGCAGATTAGCGCCTCGCAACTGGCGGAGCGACTGGGTTTTTCCCCGAAGCGGCAGCGCACCCCAATCGCAGACCTCTCCGGCGGTGAGCGTCGCCGCTTGCAACTCACACGCGTGTTGATGAGTGAGCCGAACTTCCTGCTGCTCGACGAGCCGACGAATGACCTGGATATTGACACGCTGCAGGAATTGGAAGACCTGCTGGACAATTGGCCGGGCACGTTGGTGGTCATCTCGCACGACCGCTACCTGATTGAGCGTATTGCCGACTCGACCTGGGCCCTCTTCGGCGATGGCGAGCTGACGAACTTGCCAGGCGGGATTAGTCAGTACCTCCAGCGTCGCGCACAGCTGGCTGACTCGGCCGCTAGTGGTGGTGCCTCTCAAGCAAATGCCGGTAGTCCGCAGACCCGTGGCGCAGCTTCAGAGGAGGATACCTCGAAGCTCTCGGCTGCGGAAGCTCATGCTGTCCAGAAGAAGATGAGTGCTCTGGAGCGGAAGATGGCGAAGCTCAGCCAGCAAGAAAGTGAACTGCATGCGCAGATGGCGGAAGCGAGTGCTGATGTAGCCAACTTGGACACACAAAAGCTGGCGGACCTCGATCGCCGTGCTGCGGAGGTGGTTGAGCAGAAGGCAGAGCTGGAGATGGAGTGGCTGGAGCTAGGGGAGCAGCTCGAGGGCTAGCATCTTACTTCAGCTACTAGCCGAACATTTTAGGTATGAGCCGGGTACTCGTGGTCAGCGTGCCCGGTTCTTTCAATTTGCACCGTGGCGTGTTCAATCCCGTGGACGTCGTGAAGCAGTGCCTGCGCGCGGTCGAGCAATGCGTGCTCGTCGCCGTTGGGGAGCGTGTCGCAGCGCACGAGATGGACAGATGCCAGTAGGTCGCTGCCGTTGAGGGACCAGACGTGGAGATCGTGGACATCGACCACTCCGTCCAAGTCAGACAGGTCAGCAGTGATTCTCTCAGTGTCGACGCCCTTCGGGGTGTACTCCAGCAACACGTGGAGACAGTCGCGCACCAGAACGGCGGCTCGGGGGACGATGAAGAGCGCAATCACGATAGAGACCACCGAGTCGATGGCAGTCCAGCCGGTGTATGCGATAGCGATAGCGGAGATAATGACGGCGACCGAACCAGCGGCGTCGACAAGCACGTGCAGATACGCGCCGCGGACGTTGACGCTTTCCTTGGCAGCGCCGGCGAGCAGAAACGCCGCAATCACATTGGTGAGCAGGCCGATGACTGCGATGATGAGCATCGACGTGGTTTGAATCTCAGATTGCTCCACTGACCCGAATCGCCGGATTGCGCCCCAGAGAATCACAGCGGCAATGATGAAAACTGTCAGACCGTTGACGAGAGCAGTCAGAACCTCAACACGACGGTACCCGTACGTCGCGCGGTGATTGGCTCCGCGCTGGGCGATAGCCAAACCGGCAACTGCCATAAGCAGGCCTGCGGAGTCCGTCACCATATGGCCGGCATCTGCCAGCAGCGCCAGTGAACCCGAGACCAAGCCGCCGATGAGCTCGGCGAGAAATACGACAAGAGTTAGACCCGCAGCTGCGAGCAGGCGACGGGCAGGAGTATTCGCGGGGTCAATATGAGCGTGGTCATGGCCGTGTGAATGACCGTGTGAATGACCGTGGCCGTGTGAGTGGCCAGAGTGTTCAGTTGTGTCCATAGCCCCTAATGATAACAGGGCTATTCAGCCTCCGGAAGATAGCTATCCGCCCACGCATAAATCAGGTCAGCAGCGCGCGCGGCGGACTTAGCGCGAGTGAGCAAGTGGTCTGCGCGATCCAAGCTCATCAGGGATTTTGGATAGCGAGAGACCTGGAAAATCTTCTGGGCGCTATCGATACCAACAGTCTGGTCGGTCGGGGAGTGCAGAATAAGCAGTGGCTTGCGCAGCTGGCTGAGATAAACCTCCGGGTTGTAGTCCGCCAACACTTCCAAGAACTCACGGGAGATGGGAATGCCACGACCTTCAATCTGCAGAACCTGCGTGCCGTGCTCATCGACCGTCGAAATGTCACCGGCGATGCGCACAATCGAGTGTGCCGGATCGAAGGGTGCACCGATTGTCGCTACCGCCTTGATTTTCGGCATATCGTGGCCGGCGTTCAGCGCCGCTGCGCCACCGAGCGAGTGCCCAATCAGTAGCGAGGGGGCCTCAAATTCTGCCTCCATGAACTCGTAGGCGGCCTTAAGGTCATCGATGTTGGTCTGGAACGTCGTCTCACCGAAATCACCAGTGGACTGCCCGAGGCCAGTGAAGTCGAACCGGAATGCCGCAATGCCCTTCTTCGCCAGCGCCTTGCAGGTGCGTGACGCGCCGGGCACCATCCGATTACACGTGAAGCAATGACCAAATAGCGCCCACGCGCGTGGCTGACCGTCCGGCAAATCAATTGATGCAGCCAGAGTCTCGCCGGTCGATCCCGTAAATTTTAGGTGCTTTGTTGGCATAGGTTATATCCGCGTCTCAGTGTGTGCTCAATGTGTGTACGTTTTCGCTTTACGACGCCCGTTGTGGTGGCGACCGTACGCAATATTAAGCCCGGGTGCCACAAATAAGTGAGGGATTGGGCGAAAAATTCGACCAATCCCTCAATCTCCTAGTGGCTGTGAGTTAACGCACCGGAACCCCCGGCCCCAGCGGAATGCCCGCGAGATACCAGAGGACGAAGAATAGGAACCAGCCCACCATCATGCACAGCGAGTACGGGATAGCCAGCGACATCAGCGTGCCGACACCCGCAGGCTTGTAGTACTTCTGCAGGAAAGTCAGCGCCAGCGCAAAGTACGGCGACATCGGCGTAATGATGTTGGTCGGGGAGTCACCAATACGGAATAGCTGCTGGGAGACCTCTGGAGAGACGTTGACGTACATCAGCATCGGCACAACGACCGGCGCCATCAGAGCCCACTGTGCGGAGCCCGAGGTAATCAGCAGGTTGAGAACAGCCACCATCAGGACGAAGGCAGCAAAGAGCAACAGCGGCGGCAGATCCGCCTTGGTCAGGAATTCGGAGCCCTTGATAGCGGTCCACTGGCCGATATTGGACCACTTGAAGTAGGCCGTGAACTGCGAGACGGCGAAGAAGAGCACCATCATTGTGGTCAGTGTGCCCAGGCCGCGTTCCATGAAGGCGGGCACGTCTGCTGAGGAGGTGATGGTTTTGGCACCGATGCCGTACGCAATGCCGACCACTGCGAAGAAGAGGGCGATGGACGCCACGACGTCGGTAAGCAGCACGGAATTCAAGATGCCGTCGCCTTCGCCGCGCAGAGGCGAACCCGGGATGAACAGGGCAGCGAACCAAAGCGCCAGGAAGATGACAGCGGCGATGTTGCCGTAGCGGAGGCCACGTCGTTCGGCATCGTTGAGGATTAGCTTGTCGCGGCCATTGCTGGAGCTGCTAGATGCGGTGTTCCGCTCCTCCTTCTTGGCGTTTTCCTCGGCAGCTTCCTCCGAAGCGCCCGGTTTGGTGAATTCCGCGGCATCGTGGTCAATGTGGTCGTCGTGGACGGTCTTCTCCACGTGCTTGGTAATAAACAGTTCAGTAACGGCGGTAATAATCAGAGCCAGCACAATCGACGAGGCCATAGTGAAGAAGTAGTTGGCCAGCGGTGAAACTACGTATTCCGGATCCACGAAGTGCGCTGCATGCGTGGAGATACCTGCCAGCAGCACATCGGTGATGTTGAGCACCAGTGACGAATTGAACCCGGCCGACGAGGCGGCAAAGGCGACCATCGCACCGACAATAGGGTTACGACCAACTGCGGCGAATGAGGCGGCACCCAGCGGAATGAGAATCACGTAGACGGCATCAGAAGCGATTGAACCAGTCACGCCGGCCAGTGCAACAATGAATGTCAGCAGGACAGGGGAGTGCACCTTGGAAATTGCCGCGCGGATTGCCGAGCCGATGTAACCGGAGTACTCCGCAATTGCGACACCGAGCATGCACACCAGAATCAGGCCAACTGGTGCGAAGTCCGTGAAGTTCGTTACCGCCTCAGAGACCATCTTTTGCAGGTACTCTGCGGTAGCAAGGCTTTCCACCTCGATGATGTCACCCGACGCGGGATCCTTGGCCTGCATACCCGCAGCCTCACCGAGCCACGAAGAAACGATGACTACACCGGCAAGAATCACGAATAGCCAAAATGGATTTGGCAGTGCGTTGCCGATACGTTCCAGTGTTGCTAGGAACCCCTTTGGCTTCGGTGGCGCTTTGTCCGGTTCCAACGTTTTTGACTGTCCCATATATATAAATCCCTCTGTGTTAGACGTTGGTAAAAGGTTAGGGGAAAGTAAGTTGCGTCACAACGTAAAAGGCCAGAGGCATATGTATGTCGGGTGCGAGCAGGCGCATAAGGGAAAGTTAAGGGAATAGCTAGGGAATAGCTGTAGTGCACCTTCTTCGACTAGAGTTAATCAGGTTATGGGCAAGAAGAAGTCGAAGAAAGAAAAGGTCAGCGCCAACAACGCGGTGGTGGCCACCAATCGTCGTGCCCGCCATGACTACAACATTCTGGACACCTACGAATGCGGTGTCGTTCTCGTGGGCACTGAGGTCAAGGCGCTGCGCGAGGGCAAAGCATCGCTTAATGACGCCTTCGCGACCATCGACGACGGCGAAGTGTGGCTCCGCGGGCTGCATATCCCGGAGTACTCCTACGGTTCGTGGACTAATCACTCACCGCGTCGCTCGCGCAAGCTGTTGTTGCACCGCAAGGAGATTGACACCCTGTGGGGCAAGGTCCGCGATGGCAACAACACGCTTGTACCCCTGAAGCTGTATTTCACCGACGGCCGCTTGAAGGTCGAGCTCGCACTCGCCCGCGGTAAGCAGGATTATGACAAGCGCCAGGACATCAAGCGCCGCACGGAGGAGCGCGAAGTTACTCGTGCGCTGGGCCGTCGTGTGAAGGGCATCAAGGGGTAAAAGAGGTCTTCATTAGAAGAAACCCTTTTTAGAAGGGGAACTCAGTCGCATCGACTGGGAGGATGAGTAGGCCAATGACGTTTTCGTGACGGTCAAAGGCAACTCGAGCCATCCATTCGCCAGCCTCATGTTTGAGGGTGGTGATGACGAGACTTGTGCCGAGAATCTTCGACAGGAGTTTCTGCGAGGTCGGTTCCTTAGTCCTGGTTCCCCCGAGGCTGGTGACTTGGGTGTCGTCGAAAGATTCGAACGCCCCAGTCTCGGTGAGAACATCTTCCCAGACAGAGTAGATAGTGGACCAGGGGAGATCCTTCCGGAGCTTTGGGGAAATCATGCTTACGGTTTCTGCTTCTTCGCCGTTGATGATGTGGCGAAGGAATATTTCGCCGAGCTCGGCGATATGTGTAGTTTTTGTGGCAGTCATCAATTCTCCTGAAACGGGGTTTTGGACACTTCCGAACCGCTTGAATGCCGCTTGCCGGGAGATATTGAGTACATTTCCAATCTCTGCCCATGAATGGCCCGCTGCGCGAGCCTGCGCCACGGCATCTTCAAGTTCTTGTTCGGCAATGTTCGTTGCTTGCAGTCGGTGACGGATTGTCGTCAATGGATCCATGACTGCAGTCAACCATTGGTTGACGTCAGTGTCAACCCGGAGTTGACATTCGGGGGGGGGGCTGTGGGCCTTGCGGCGAAGCTTGTTGACTTTTCCCGTCGTAAAGCGTTATTCTTGAACATCCTTTGAGCGCAACGCACTTTCCCGTGCTCGAAGGCATTGTATGGGGCTGACATGGTTTCGACACCGTACAGTGAGCCAGGGGAAGCGTGCCGGTGCAGGCTAGAGACCACCGTTTAAGCGTCGTAGCAACTGATTAAGCGCCGAGAACACTCAGCGCGACTACGCTCTCGCTGCCTAATTAAGCGACTAGCGTGTCTGTCAGACCGGGCTTGCCCTTTGGTCCGGACCCTGGCATCGACTTAAAGGGGCTCGCCCGATGGGTGTGCCGTAAGGCTCATCGGGGATCTTCTTACTTGCGGCTGGGCCCGTCATTCGGACATGTTTGCCTGAGCCGAAGGGTCGAGTAGAGGCGATCGTGCGAACTGCGCACGGAGAAGCCCTGGCGAGTTGGCGGTGGACCCGAGTTCAATTCTCGGCAGCTCCACAAATGGAAATCCCCGGTCATTACGACCGGGGATTTTGCTTTTTATATTTTTTATGTCGTGTAGTCGCTTTTCCCATCATGTTGCGACTGTTTTTGTTGGATTTGTCATTATTTTGACAGCATTCGACATGGCAAAGCAGGTAATGCGTGGAGAATTCGGGTTAGATATTCTTGCTGTTATTGCAATGGTTGCGACCCTTGCGGTGGGGGAGTATATCGCGGCATCGATTATTGCTCTAATGCTCACCGGCGGTGAGGCATTGGAAAACTACGCGGCCTACCGCGCAAAGCGGGATTTGCGCAGTCTTCTCGACCGCGCACCGCATATGGCGCGTCGTCTGCCGTCGCTGGATGCGACGCCGGATGATGCGGAGGAAATCCTCATTGAGGATGTCGCAAAAGGCGACTACCTGCTGGTACGCCCGTCGGAGGTCGTTCCGGTTGACGGAGTGACTTTTGATAAAACGTCGGTCGACGAGTCTTCGCTGACAGGTGAGGCAGGGGCTGTACATAAGAATGTCGGGGACACGATTCTGTCAGGTTCCGTCAACGGAACACAGGCAGTTCGCATTCAAGCATCCAAGTCGGCAGCCGATTCTCAGTACCAGAAGATTATTGCGCTGGTGCGTCAGGCGGAGGATCAGCAGGCACCAATTGTGCGTGTGGCGGATCGCTACGCGGTGCCGTTTACAGTAGTTTCACTGCTCATCGCAGCTGTGGCATGGAGTGTCAGCGGCGACCCCGTGCGCTTCGCTGAGGTACTCGTTTTGGCGACCCCGTGCCCGTTGCTAATCGGTGCTCCGGTGGCATTTCTCGGTGGTATGAGTCGTGCATCCAATGCCGGCGTGATTGTTAAGGGCGGTGCCGTCCTAGAGAGCCTTGCTGCTGCTAAGTCAATCGCCTTCGATAAGACCGGCACGCTGACCTACGGCCGACCAACAGTCGCCGAGGTCCACACGGAAGGCATCGATCGTGACCAGGTGCTCGCTTACGCTGCGGCAGCCGAGCAGTTCTCCACGCACGTCCTGGCCGACAGTATTATTCAGGCCGCCGAAGGGCTGGAACTCCCAGTGGCCGAAGATGGTATGGAAGTAGATGCTGAAGGTGTGGAGGCCACGGTAGCTGGGGTGAAGGTGCACGTCGGCACGCTGGACTTTATTCGTCGGGTAGCGCCGGAAGTCAGGGAAATTGCCTTCCGTCATGGGCAGACGGCGGCGTACGTCACCATCGACAATAAGTACGCCGGCGCGCTAATCCTGGATGACCAGCCACGCACAAATGCAGCGGAGCTAGTTAGTGCGCTCCAGCACCACGGCTTTGAACGGACTGTGGTGCTCACCGGTGACAATGCCAATACCGCGCATGCAATTGCAGGTCAGGTGGGTATTTCCGAATACCATGCTTCGCTGCTGCCGCAGGATAAGGTACGCCTGTTGAAGGAGATGGAGCCGCACCCGGTCATCATGGTGGGCGACGGAATCAATGATGCCCCGGTGCTCGCAGCTGCTGGCGTCGGTATTGCCATGGGCGCGCGCGGTGACACGGAAGCCTCCGAGGCCGCAGATGTGGTCATCACTCGCGACGATATCTCGCGAGTGGCACGAGCTATCGATATTGGACGCTGGACACTGACCGTAGCCAAGACAGCCATTTGGATTGGTATCGTGCTTTCCGTTGCGCTGATGCTTGTTGCGGCATTCGGCTACATCCCAGCAGTGGTCGGTGCACTACTGCAGGAGGTTATCGACCTAGCAACAATTCTCTACGCCCTCCGCGCGCTGAAGGGAAGAGAACGCATTAAGGTCACTGCAGAAGCGGACGTGGCGGAAGCGAAAGTGTAAAAACTGGAGCCCGCAGCGCAAGGGAAAGCAAAACCCTCGACCACACTTTTCAAAGCGGGGTCGAGGGTTTTACGCTCTATAACGCCTGAGCGACGTTGAGAAGTCTTAGAAAGTGCTCTTGTAGACGTTGGCGATGGTGGTGCCAGTAACTGCCGAGCCGTGGAAAGTCGGGTGGTTGGTCATGTTGTAGGAAGCAACATCGGTATCCAGGATTGCGGAGACCTGACGCTCACCGTCCGGACCACACATTGCGACGTCGATGTGGGTAACTTCCTTCATGTTGACGAAACCAATGCCGGATTCAGCGGCAGCGCGCTGCTGACGGTTCTGCAGAGCCATCTCAAAGTGGTGCATGCCGGCAGCCGGAATGTGCGGTGCAAAACCTGCGGCGTTAACCGGGCAAGCGTAGTGAGTCGGGTCATTAGAGGTGAAAGCCGGGTAACCAATCAGCATGACGCGAGCAGTTGGGTTAGCGGCCTTGATCTTCTCCACAGCGGCCACAACGTTGGTGGTGTACAGGTCATCCTGAACCGGCATTGGCAGCACAGCGCCCTGCATCGCGTCATTGGCGCCAACGTAGATGGTTACTAGCTGGGTAGCCGGGCCGAGGGAGCCCTGAGCGATGGCGTTGTCAACCTGGCCCATCAGGGACTTCTGCGGCTGAGTCGGCATGAAAGCGGTAGTGCCGTTGCAGGAGTAGTCGTGCAGTTCAAGACCAGTCTCACGAGCAACGTGAGAGCCGATGTTCGAGACCGAAATCGGGCAGCCACCACGGCCCGGTACGGCTGGATCGGACTGACCCGGGTTAGCAGCGAAGGAATCGCCGAAGGCAACGTAGTTACCAGTAGGAAGAGCGTTGGCAACACCACCGGTCAGGAGGGAGGCTGCCAGCGCAGAAGCTGCAGCTGCCGAGGCTGCTGCACGGCGAACAACGTTGTTCTTCATAATTAAAAACCTCTTAGTTGAAAACCTATAGAAGGAAAAACTCGCGCTACACTCGCGATTTCTTCGCCACAGACCGTCCCTGGAAGAACCAAGTCCGACAGAACCAAGTCCGACAGAACCCTGAGCGGATACTTAGAGACGCGCCTTTATCACTTTGTTATACAACTAGGTTCTAAGTCCGATGTCAACCGGAATCAGCTAGTTATATGTATATTCGGCGCTTTCAATACCTCTTTTTGTCTCTTATCGCTGGTAGGTGGATTTATGAGGCGCTTCCGAACGTGGAATACAACGCAGCGATGACACCATCGGCTACCCCAGAACCATCTTTTAGCTCAATCTCATCTTCAGCAAAGGGCCCACGCTCATCCAGTTCCGCCTCTGTGGGGCGAGGTTGGATCAGTGTTAGGTGTGGACCTTCGCTGATAACACCACTGAAAAGACGTGCCTGGCGAGCCGCCTCACCATCCGCCTGTGCCCGCACCTCGTCCAGGGATGCACCCTCAAAGCTGTCCGCCTGCTCCGGAGCGATGACCATTATTTCCTGCGCTAACACGGCACCGACGACACCTGCCGGCCACGATGTCCGAGCGATAAAGTCCGCCAACTCAGGGCTACCGCCTTCAATTCCCTCGGGGAGGGGTTCCTGCGCAACGACAGTCAATGGGGCGCTGTCAATCAGCTCGTCGGCAAGCACGTCGGCAAGCGCGGCGGTGGGGACGAGGGCGAAGAGGCTCGGAGCGCGGTCCCAACCTTCGGTGTGGACGTATTCGACAGCTTCGCGCACGGCGCGATTGAGTGCCTGCTGGCTGAGATGAGTCTGAGTGCCGTTGTTTTCGCTCATGACGCTTGACGACGCCCCTTTCCTGGCAACGCTGTATTAACAGCATCCTTAGTCAAATGTTAGGAACTTTATTTAGAGTAGATGACAGATAAGCGTACGACCGACTTACCAGCTCGCTGGCAAGTCAAGCTCAACTCGAACAGGAGAGACGTTGTCTCTAAACCAGACTCGACCGAGACGATCGGCGGGTGGCCGACCGGGGTGGCTGGCAATTACCGTGTTGGTGATTGCCGCGCTGACCTTTGTTATTCCAATCGCCGTCAATTTTTATACGGACTTTCAGTGGTTCGGTGAAGTGGGGTATCGAGGGGTATTCGCCACCACGTGGCTCACTCGTATCGTCCTGTTTATCACTGTAGGCCTGATAACGGGCGCACTGACATTTCTATCTATGTGGCTGGCGTGGCGCTCGCGGCCCGTCGACCTCGGACTGACGGATCCACGCAGCCCGCAGGCAGTGTACCGACGGATGGCTGAATCCGGTTCGAAGTCGATGTTCACCACGCTGCCCGTTGTATTCGGCGTACTCGGTGGCCTTGTGGGGCAGGGTAATTGGCAGACGGTGCAGCTGTTCTTAAATCGGCAGTCCTTCGGTGAGACTGACCCGCAGTACGGCAAGGACTTGGGCTTCTATGCATTCCAGTTGCCGCTGTGGTCGTACATCATTTCGACGCTGGTTGTCCTGGTAGTTATTGCGTTCCTGCTGTCGCTGGTGACGCATTACTTCCTTGGTGGCATCCGCCCAGGTAACCCGACTACAGGGGAGAAGACCCGCGTTTCCAATGCGGCTCGTGCGCAGTTGGCGTGCTGGGCCGGTGTTTTCATGCTGCTCAAGGCTGTGTCTTACTGGCTGGACCGCTATGAGCTGCTGAATAACAAGCAGAAGACCTTCACCGGTGGTTCCTACACCGATATCAATGCGCTGCTGCCGGCGAAGATTACGCTGCTGGTCATCGCAATCGTCGTGGCCGCTGCATTCTTCGCGGCCATTTTCCTGCGCAATCTTTCGATCCCGGCGTTTGCCACCGTGCTGATGTTGGTTTCCGCAGGTCTGATTGGCGTGGCCTGGCCGATGGCAGTTGAGCAGTTCTCAGTTAACCCGAACCGCGCTTCCAAGGAACGCGAATACATTGCGCGCAATATTGAATCGACGCGCTACCACTACGGGCTTACTGACGACAAGGTGAAGGTTGAGCGCGACTGGGGTGTTCCGGCTGAAAAGGAAGGCGATAAGGAAGCCGCGAAGGAAGGTGCGGACTCGATTTCCCGCGATGCTGCGACGCTGGCCAATATCCGAATCCTGGATCCGGAAGTGCTGCCACGTACCTTCACGCAGCAGCGCCAGCTGAAGAACTTCTATGGTTTCTCCGATCCGCTTGCCATTGACCGCTACCAGATCGATGGTGCGTCCCGTGACTTCATCGTCGCTGCTCGTGAACTGAACCCGCAGACGCTGCAGGGTAACCAGACTGACTGGATTAACCGTCACACGGTCTACACCCACGGCAATGGTTTCGTTGCTGCGCCGGCTAATAAGGTCGACGAGGTTGCCTCCGAGTCCGGTTCCGCCCGCGGCGGTTACCCGCTGTATACCGTGGCTGACCTGTTCGAGTCCGAGGACCCGAACGGCATGAACCTGAACCTGAAGCAGCCGCGCATTTACTACGGTCCGGTTATCGCCAACAGCGATGCCGACTATGCGATTGTTGGCGGTAACGGTGACGGCAAGGACTATGAGTACGATGCCGACGGCCGTAACTTCACCTACGACGGTGAGGGCGGTGTTGGCGTAGGCGGGCTTGCCAGCCGCATGATTTTCGCCACCCGTTACCAGGAGCTCAACATCCTGCTGTCCGACCGCATTGGGCCGGACTCCAAGATCATCTACAACCGCGATCCGCGTGACCGTGTTCAGAAGGTCGCCCCGTGGCTGACTACTGACACCAAGACCTACCCGGCTGTAGTCGATGGCCGTATGAAGTGGATTGTCGACGGCTACACCACGCTGGCCAAGATGCCGTACTCCCAGCGCATGAGCCTCCAGGAGACCACGCAGGACTCCATTAACCCGGATGGCACTCCACGCCCGCTGCCGAACAGCGAGGTCAGCTACATCCGCAACTCGGTCAAGGCGACCGTCGATGCCTACGATGGCACCGTTGAGCTCTACGAGTTCGATGAGAAGGATCCGGTGCTCAAGGCCTGGGAGGGTGTCTTCCCGGATGTGGTGAAGCCAAAGTCGGAGATTTCCGAGGAGCTGCAGGAGCACCTGCGCTACCCGGAGGACTTGTTTAAGGTTCAGCGTGAGCTGATGGCCAAGTACCACGTCAGCGATCCGGGCGTGTTCTTCGCCAATGACTCCTTCTGGTCCGTCCCGTCCGATCCGACCGCGCCGGAAGAGCAGAACCTCTCCCAGCCGCCGTACTACGTTGTCGCTTCCGATCCGAAGACCGGAAAGCCGAGCTTCCAGCTGATTTCCGCCTTCCGCGGTCTGGAGCGCGAGTTCCTCGCCGCCCAGATGAGCGCTTCCTCCGATCCGGAGACGTACGGTCAGATCACCATCCGTGCCCTGCCGACCAACACCCAGACCATGGGTCCGCGTCAGGCGCAGGACACGATGATGTCCGCAGATGAGGTCGCCCAGGACCGTACTCTGCTCGAGGGCACGAACGTGGTCACCAACGGTAACCTGCTGACGCTGCCGGTCGGCGATGGCGAGATTCTCTACGTCGAACCGGTCTACACCCAGCGCAAGGGCCAGGAGACCGCATTCCCGAAGCTGCTGCGTATTCTCGTCGCTTACCGCGGTCAGGTGGGCTATGGCGCCACGGTCACTGAGGCTCTGAGTCAGGTCGGTATCGATGCTTCCGCCGCGACCAAGGTCCGCGGTGAGGAAGAGACTGAGGAGCAGTCGGCGGATAAGGACAAGGATGCCGCCGACGCTGAGTCCGACGACGAGGCACCGAAGGAAGAGCGCAAGGTTGATGTCGCCGCGCGTGACGACGCCGCTCGCCGTATCTCCGATGCGCTACAGAAGCTTAACGACGCCCAGAAGAACGGTGACTATGCAGCCCAGGGCCAGGCACTTGCTGAGCTCGACCGCGCTGCCGCTGACTACCAGAAGGCCAACGGCCAGTAAGACGTGCAACGAGTAGTTAACCGAGAATCATAGGTTTCTATGGTCCGAAGACTCCCTAGGTTGTAGCGAAATTGGCTATGAACTGGGGATTGGTCTTTGTTGGGAGCGTCGTGCTACAGTTACTTCTCGTTGGTCAGAGAGACCAGCGCCCGCTGTGAGTGCTTGTAAAAGCCAGGACAGTTGACGCGGGGTGGAGCAGCTCGGTAGCTCGCTGGGCTCATAACCCAGAGGTCGTAGGTTCGAATCCTGCCCCCGCCACTAAGAAGAGACCCCTACCGGTGCAACGCCGGTAGGGGTCTTCTTTATTCTGGGGCCAAATCACCGTTTTTCACCGTTTTTTTGGGGGGTAAGTCGTTGGGTAGCCGTTGGGTCTGACGAACTCGCGCACTGCACAACCGGGCATTAAAGGGGCGGCCATCAGAAATGCGGTGTGAGGCGCTGCTCGATTAGTCGGCCTGAAGGTACTTAGCTTGAGGGGGTGCTGGTTTGTTCCGGTCGATTCGCCTCAGCTCATGTACGCGCTGCTGGCTTTCGGTTTCACATATCGATGAGTTATTCACTTATGGATACGCTGGAGCGCATCGATAGGTGAATCATGCATCGATAAGTGAGCGCAGCGCTAGAAAATAGCTGGCAGACGGGCCTGGTCAGTCCACGGTGGGGTCGCAACAGTAGAGGGCGGGAGAAAACTTTTCCTGTCCCCGCCCTCTATAAAGAACTCTACGAAGCCCTGGTCTTCGATTTCTTCAGCATGATCATCGGCGGAATCAACAGGGCTAGCCCGCCGATAAGCGCGACTCCACCGAATAGCCACACCAGTCCGGCGAGGATTGCGATGGGTGCGAGGATGGCTGCCGCGATCTCGAAGGGCGCGAATCCCACATAGGCCATGCCAAATTCCTCGAGCGTGCCGGATTTCTGCTCCGGGTCCACAATTTTCAGCACGGCGATGCCCGTGGCCACGGAGGCAGTTGCCCAGCCCCAGCTGAATACGGCACGCTCGAACCAGCCATGTTCAAAGATGCGTGGTGCGACGTAGAAGAACAACACCAGGCAGAAGGCCAGGCCCACGACGAACAGGACAATTAGCGGGACGATGTAGGTGGCCACCACTGCCGGCACAATCGACGCGATGCCGACTGCAACCAGGAAGTCCGTCGACGCGCCGGAGACCGAACCCATCAACTTCGTATCCAGGTAGTGCGGTGCCTTAATCAGGTGCAGTACTCCAACACCCGCCAGGCCGACCAGGAAGGCCATCGCGAACAGCGGGAAGCTCAAGGCCGGGAAAGCGTCATTGACCAAGTTAGTCAGGATATTTGCCAGGAAGAGCGTCGCCGCTAGTGCTGCAACGTGCAGCGCAATCGGCTCAATTGAGGACGGGCTCGTGGTCGCCCGTCCCACGCTTGGACGCTGGCCGGGAAGAGAGATAATGCCGGTGCGCATGTCCTCCGGCAGTTTATCCAAGGCGGGCAGCTCATTGGTGTGCCCCTTCTTTGACCCCCAGCGGGCGAAAATTACACCACCGATAATTGCGGAAAACATGCCCACCGCAGCGGCTGTGAAACCCAAACTCGTGGCCTCGGTCATGCCGGCCGAGTCCAGTGCGCCACCAACTGCTGCGGCCACGCCGAAACCGCCGACGAATCCGACGGGCAGCATGATGCCGAACCAGTCCGGAGTATTGAAAAGCGGGGCGAAAAGAATCACACCAAGCAGCGCGAAGAATCCCCACTGCGCCAGGTACATGCCTACGGAATAGGACCACATCGTTCGCGCGCGCTGGCGTACCTTGGCATCGAAATCCATTGTGAATGGCAGGGCACCGAAGACTGCCGCGATGAGAATGGTTGCGTAGTCGCCGAAATGCTCGCTGAACTGGATTATTCCCAAAGCGTTGGGGCCTAGCAGCAAGCCGAGCAAGCCCGCAGTAATCGGTGCGGGGATAAGAAGCTTTTGGAACCAGGGGATGAACCGCCGCATCAAATTACCGATGATGAGCAGCAGCGAGATCCAACCGATATCCATCAAGACGTCGAAGGGTGTGTAGCCATCCACGGGAATTGATTACCTTTCTCGTTGGTGGGGTTTCACCATTTAACAATTATGCGAACCACATCATGGATTCTAAGAAAAGGGTTAGAACCATAGGGATACGGTTGCGATTTTATGTCAGCTACCGCGAGATTTTGAGGCTTCGGCCCCAGTTGAGCTCACTGCCTTCGCAGCAAAAAACCACCTACCCAGTTCGTTTCTGGGAGGTGGTCTTGGTTGAGGTCAGACGGTTCTACTGTCGCCCATTCCTAATGCGCGACCAAGCCGCTGCGATAACCACGCCAGCGCATGCGATGGCGAGGTAGGCCCACATGTGATCACCGCTGGTCTGAATGGTCTTTGGCGGAGCAGGAGTGTTCTCCGCAGTTAGCACACTTTCTGTGTCACGGCCGGAGGTGATGTCATCGATCCAGTCAGCAGTGCCAGCGAGGGTAGTGATAGCTGCGCTGGGGGAGGGCAGGTCAGGGTCGCCATTGGAGGTTCCGGCGGTAGCGAGACCAGCGAGCTCTCCGTCAACGAAGAATGGACCACCGGAGTCGCCTCCCTGCATACCCGCGCCAGAAACGGAATGTGCGTCCAGGATGGCGCTTTGAATCATTGGCATCATGGCAGCGTCGGCTGGGATACTTTCTGTCCCTGCCGGAATCGACTCGGTTTTGGAGTCATCTGGCATGGCAGCTCGTGGCTGCATCTCCATTGATTCCATAGCGTCACCCGGAACAGCGTCACCCGGAACAGCGCCGCCCGGAATAGCCTCACCCGGAACAGCTTCGCCTGGAGTAGCGTCACCCGGAACAGCACCACCAGGCGCAGCCTCACCTGGAGTTCCTTCAGTCGGCCCGCCGCCCAGCAGCTCATTGACGACCATCTTGGTCATCGGAAGCTGCCCGGATCGTGCCATGGACGAGCTGCTGCTCCAGCCGTAGAGAGTTCCCGTCTGTCCAGGTGTGGGGATATCGCGGGAGACCTTCGCCGGGTTTGCGTCGGTGACCTTTTCGGTCAGGTGAAGCAATCCCGCATCAGACATTGGAGAAAGCGCCCAAGAATCGGCATCGTAGACCTTTCCACCGATGCGGGCCTGGGTCCCTTCGTTGTTCACAGACTCCAGGCAGTGGCGTGCAGTGAGCACCCACTGGTCGGCAACCAGCGTCCCGGTACAGTCACCGAAATTGCCGATTTTGCCAATCTTCAGCGCGGCCACAGAACTGCTTTCAGCATTCGCAGGTGCGGGTTCGCCGTTTTCCAATGCAAGAGCTGGGGCTGCAGATAGAAGCAGGGTGCTGCTAACAATTGCTGCGATGGAAAAAGATGTTTTCTTCACGGTTATTTCCCTTTCCCAGAAGGAACAATGGCCTTGATTGCGGTGGCAACGAGTTTTTCGGCAGGGCCCTGTCCGACAAATTTCTTCCAGAGGCTAGCAATGACGAGGAAGAATACGATGAAACCGGCTGCGGACAACGTGGAATGCAATACAACATTCTGCTGCCAATAAAACGCGGTGAGAACGTGCAGGATGTAGATAGTCAGTGACATTGTTCCCATAGCCGCGAATGGGTAAACCACAGCTGGGAAACGATCGCCTACGAACAGGCACAAGTGCAACACAATAGCGGCAACAGCGACGGAGAGAATGATTTCGCCGAAGACGCCAGTGTGTCCGGTAAAGCGGAGCCAGCCAGCAATCTCTGGATCAAATCGGAAGTACATGCCGACGGCAGTGACGACAACGCTGACAGCGGTAACAATCCAGCTCAACCGAGTATTGGCGTTGGTCTCAGAGGTGGAAGTGCTTTGCAGGCGACCGCGCAAGTAGACGTCGTAAAGCAGCATGCCGCCGATGAAATATGCAATCCACGCGAGTAGCGGATAGATCTGTGGCAGCGTCATAGGCGCGTACTTGATTGTGGCGGCGATGGTTGCGGCGATGAAGAAGCCGACTCGCCACCAAGTTCCGAGCGCTGGCATCCAGGAAACCAGCATCATTACCAGGCCCATGATGACGAGGACCACCTGAATTTCTCCACCGACCGGCAATAGTGCCAGGCCGATGAGAATGATCAGGGCACCGCGGGTGATTAGACGCAAGAAGGTAGTGCTGCTGTAATTACGGCCGATGATCATCATTGTGGCGCCGGCGATGATGGCGAACAGTGATGAGGGTAGGCCAGAGAGCACAACCTTTGTGCTCCAAAGTAGTGAGGCCATATGGACAATAATCATGCCGATGATGGCGAGTGAGCGCGCTATATCAAGCCCCACGATTCGGGTAGGTTTATTCACCCCAGATTTCTCCTTTACTACAACTTATAGGGAGGTGCTCTTTGGTAAAAAGCACTCTCTACAAATGGCGTATTGAAAACGACTTTCTAGTTGTAGCAACCGAACCTGACAATACATTAAGTGACTATGTGTAAATCATGGTGTTTCGTCTGTGTTTTTACTGGGAAACTAGCGCGCTCAAAAAGCTAAGAGGCAGGCGTAACCTGGTGGCATGACATCGATGCTGACGAGTTTCACCTGGGCAGAGGTGCCAGGCGTCTTCCTCGCGTACCTATTAATCATTGCCATCCCCACCGCTCTCGCATGGGTGGGTGCCGCATGGTTGGCCAAAAATACGGCGAGCGTATCGCGTTTGGGCACACGATTTTCGTCTTTGTCGCAGCATTCCTAATCTGCTTTTGTACGCTCGCGTGGACGCTCGAGGGCGAATACGACTACTCGCCATGGCAGGTTTTCTGCAGTGGCTTCGCGATGGTCATCCTTACTGCCTCTGCCATGATGCGCGTGCCCGCCCCAACTCTGAACCTTCTGCCCACGTGGTGGGCAGCGGTCGCCGGCTATGCCCTGTGCTGGAGCATCATCGCCGGCACTGACGACACCACCGGGCTTTGGGGAGTTGGTTTGATATTCCTGCTCCTCGGCCTCATCGCAGGCGTCGGCGCAGTCGTGTGGCTTACGCTGGCGATAAGGAGGCTTTTGTTGGATTCTGCCGCTTAGGGATTCTTAGTGGAACGGAGTTCGACAGCTAACTCGTCGATACGGCGCTCGAGGTCATCGCGAATTAGGTCCATGCGTTCTTTTCCGTCGATGCCTCGTTTTGAAGGCTCGTCAGTAAGCCAACGCTCGAGTGAGCCTTGAGCGTCCGAGGGGAGCTCTACATGAGCGGCATCGCCGATGATGACAACACGATCTGCAGTCCGGAGAATCGTGGGGTCAATCGGCTTTGGTGATGCACCGTCCATAGAAGCGCCGATTTCTGCAACTGATTTGGCTGCAAGCGCATTGGTAGTAGTTTTGGGGTTCGTTCCTGCTGAAAGGGCGATGAACTGCGTGGCATATTTTGCACGCGCAATGGCCTCGGCCATCTGGGATTTACCGGCATTTGCCACGCAGATGAAAAGTACCTTCGGGATTTCCTTCATTTCAGAATCCTTTTTCTATAGTTTGTCCGGTACGGAAAGGTCATTGGGAAAAAGGCGTGGCCCGAGCCAGCGGGTGACGTAGACAAGTGCAACGAGTACGGGTACTTCAATAAGTGGTCCAATCGTTCCCGCAAGTGCTTGCTGGGACAATGGGCCGAAGGTGCCAACCGCAACCGCAATTGCCAACTCGAAGTTATTTCCGGCGGCCGTAAAGGCAATCGATGCGGAGGTTGCGTAGTTCATGCCCGCGGCCTTGGCCGAAGTGAGAGCGATCGCGAACATGGCGAGGAAGTAGATCACTAGTGGTAGTGCCACTTTCGCAACGGTCCAGGGATTCTCAAGAATCTGCTGTGACTGAAGCGCAAAGAGCAACACGATTGTGTATAGAAGGCCGGCAAGTGCCAATGGTGAGATTTTGGGCAAGTACTCATTTTCATACCAGTCGCGACCACGGGTGCGTTCACCAATTATGCGTGATGCCGCGCCAGCCAGAAGCGGAATACCGAGGAATACCACTACAGATAGTGCGATTGCCCAAAAAGAAAAGGTGGCGGAAGTGGTTTCCAGTCCCAACCAGGAGGGCAGAATCTGCAGGTAGAACCACCCTAGAGCGCCGAACATGAAAATTTGAAATAGCGAGTTTACGGCCACCAATACGGCAGCGACTTCAGTATCGCCGCAAGATAGGTCGTTCCAGACCAAAACCATTGCAATGCAGCGGGCGAGACCGACGATGATCACGCCAGTGCGCAGTTCTGGACTATCACTGAGGAATATCCAGGCAAGGGTGAACATCAGTGCGGGGCCGAGAATCCAATTGAGGAAGACTGTGATGCCCATCAGCTTCCTGGATGTCAAAATTTTGCCCGTTTTGTCGTATCGAACCTTTGCGAGCGGTGGGTACATCATGACCAGCAATCCGATGGCGATTGGTACGGAAATTGTCGTAATTTTTGCCTCTGCCAGCCAGTTCACAAGTGACGGTGCAATTTTGCCCAGAATGAGGCCAATTGCCATTGCAGCTGCAATCCATAGCGGCAAGAAGCGGTCTAGGAAGCTGAGTGACTTTGTAGTCTGTGTCATAGTTTCCGGTGTAATCAATATATCGATGATTGTCAATATATTTAGAGGGGAGGCCGTGTAGCCTCAACGGGTATGGACGAAATCTCAGAATGCTGTGCACTTGGCGGTCGGCCTCTCGACACGGCGGAAGCGCAAGCTGCGGCAACGCTCTTCAAAGCGCTGGCGCAACCGGCGCGCCTGCAAATTTTGTCTCAGCTCGCTGCCGCTGGCTGTAGTCCGATGACCGTAGGGGAGCTGGCCGCTGTTTCTGGGCTTAGTCAGCCGACGGTGTCGCATCATTTAAAGACCATGGCGGATGCCGGGCTGCTAACTAGGTCTAAGAGTGGACGGGTGGTAACCCATGAGGTACGCCCTGAGGTATTTGCTGAGCTGCGACGTATCCTGGATATCGGTCACGCGGACGGGAGATAGTGAGCCGCTCGTCGCAAATTGCGATAGGTTGGAAAACCCTGTTTACCCGCCCAGGCGCTTGACGACGGCGTCGTGAAGCACCCCATTCGTCGCAACCGCGTCCCCGCCGTGCGGCCCGTCGACTCCCGCTAGGGAAGTGAAGCGGCCGCCAGCTTCCTCCACCAGAATCGCAAGAGCTGCCAGGTCCCACAGGGAAACCTCCGGCTCTGCGGCGACATCGACCGCACCCTCCGCTACCAGGCAGTAGGAGAAGAAGTCGCCATAGCCACGCAGGCGCCAGGCGTCATCGGTGAGACCGATGAAGTTGTCGCGCAGGTCGCGCTCAGCCCAGCCGGTGAGCGAAGAGTTGGAAATTGAGCAGTCCGCGATGTCCGCCACCTTCGAGACCTCAATGCGGCGCTGAGCGGCTTCCCGGCCACCGACGTGGGTGCGCTTGAATGCGCCGTCGCCCTTGGATGCCCACCAGCGACGGCCCAGTGCTGGGGCAGAGACTACGCCGACAACCGGCTTGCCGTCCTCCAGCAGGGCAATCAAGGTGGCCCAGACCGGGACATTGCGCACGAAGTTCTTGGTGCCGTCGATGGGGTCGATGACCCACTGACGGCCCTCAAACACAGCTTCGCCACCGAATTCTTCGCCGAGAACTTCATCGCTCGGGCGCTTGTCCGACAGAATCTCGCGGAGCAGCTTCTCGCACGCGATATCGGCATCGGAGACCGGAGTCAGGTCGGGCTTGGACTCGACGACTAGATTGGCCGCCTCGAAGCGGGACATCGTGAGGTCGTCGGCTGCGTCGGCAAGCGAGAGTGCGAGGGCGAGATCTTCGGAGTAAGAGGTGGTCATGGCCGAAATTCTAGCGCAGAACCTCACGTAACTCTGCGACCTGGCCACTCGAGCCCGCAAGCTTCCAGCGCCCCACCGACGTACATTCGCCGCCTGCGCCCGAGATAAGCGCATACCCAGGCAGCCAGTCCCAGGCGGCGACGTCGCGCTGGAACCACACGCCGATGCGGCCGTCGGCAACGCCTGCCATATCCACCGACGCTGAGCCCAGCATGCGCCAGGTAGCGCTGCGGGACACCGCATCCAGCCAGGACTTTGTAGCCGTGGCCTCGGATTCCTCGCTCGAGCTCACCACCGTGGTGTGGAGGTAGGTCGCTGCGCAGACTTCCGAAAGCGGGTGGTCAGTGACCCGGAGGTCATCAACAGTGCCATCGAGGTTGATACGAGTGGTCGGGAGATTGGGGCCACCAATCCAGCTCTCGCCCGTTGCCGGGCGGTGCACCGCGCCGAGGACGACCTCATCCGGATTGTTCGCATCGCCCATAACCAGCGCCAATGCGCTGCACCAGTAGTCCGAACCAGTGGTGAAGTTGTAGGTGCCATCGACAGGGTCAATCACCCACGTGCGACCAGACTGGGACTCCTTCGCCGACCCTTCCTCGCCAAGAATGCCGTCCTCCGGGCGGAGCGCGGCCAAAGCCTCGACGACGAACTTCTCCGCTGCGCGGTCGGCCGCGGTGACGACGTCGGAAATCGATGTCTTGTACTCCGTGACCAGGCCTTCGTCGCGCATGCGAGCAGCAATGGCAGCGGCACGCTTCACGATGGCAACCGCAACACTGGTATCCGATGCCACAATCGACTCGGACACTTGGGCGAGAAAGAGTTCTAGGTCCTGGCTGGAATCTTGGTGCAGGTCCTGGCTGGAATCTTGGCTGGCGGTGGATTCAGACATACGTCCTATTGTGCACCGAAACAGGCGGTATAGCTAAGGTAGTACCCGTGAACCCGGATCTGAATGCTGACCTCAAAGAACTCGACGCGACGCTGACCACCATTGAGAAGGTGGTCGATGTCGACGAGCTTTCCGACCGGATCAGGGAGTTGGAAGCCCAGGCCGCCGACCCGTCGCTGTGGGATGACCCCGACCACGCGCAGCAGGTCACCAGCGCACTATCGCAGGCACAGGCGAAGAAGAAAAAGATCGACTCGCTGCGCGGGCGCCTCGACGATCTCTCCGTGATGTATGAACTCGCGGAAGAGGAGGGCGACCCCGACGCCGTCGAGATGGCCGATGCCGAACGCGCTGAGCTGCGTGCCGACATCGAATCCCTCGAGGTCACGACGATGCTTTCGGGGCCTTACGACGAGCGCGAGGCGGTCATCAACATCCGCTCCGGTGCCGGTGGCGTGGATGCCGCTGACTGGGCCGAGATGCTCATGCGCATGTACCTGCGCTGGGCCGACAAGCACGGGCATAAGGTCGAGGTTTACGACACGTCCTACGCCGAAGAGGCCGGTATTAAGTCCGCCACCTTCGTCGTTCACGGCGAGTACATGTACGGCACCCTCTCGGTCGAACAGGGCGCGCACCGTCTGGTTCGTATTAGTCCTTTCGACAACCAGGGGCGCCGCCAAACTTCCTTCGCTGAGGTCGAGGTGCTGCCAGTTGTGGAGGAAACCGATCACATCGACATCCCCGAGTCAGATTTGCGTATCGACGTCTACCGCTCCTCCGGCCCAGGTGGGCAGTCGGTGAACACCACGGACTCCGCGGTCCGACTTACGCACGTCCCAACCGGCATCGTGGTGACTTGCCAGAACGAGAAGTCCCAGCACCAGAACAAGGCATCTGCCATGCGAGTTCTGCAGGCGAAGTTGCTGGAGAAGAAGCGCCAGGAAGAGCGCGCGGAGCTGGATGCTCTCGGCGCAGGCGGCAATGCCTCGTGGGGTAACCAGATGCGCTCCTATGTGCTGCACCCGTACCAGATGGTCAAGGATCTGCGTACCGAATACGAAGTCAACAACCCACAGTCGGTCCTCGACGGTGACCTAGACGGTTTCATCGAGGCCGGTATTCGCTGGCGCATGGCTCAGCAGTCCGAAGGCGAGTAGCGCTAGAAGGGCGGTTCGTCTTCGGGCGCTTCCGGTGCCTCGGGTGTTTCCGGTGTGGTGGGCTCGTCGGCTTCTCCGTTTCTCTCGTTTTTGTTCATTCCCAGTTCTTCGCGAGCCTGATTTGTCAGCTCCTGTGATTCGCGGAGGTTTTCCAACCTCTGCTCGTTGTACTCCTTGAGCGTCTGTGCTTTCTTTGTCTTGCGCAGGTCGAAAGAGTAGCGACCGTGGCCGGAGAGCGGCCCTGATTCTGTGCTGATTAGGGCAGCTTTTTCAGCGCTCTGATCAGTGGCGGAGGTCCAGTACTCCACGCCGTCGATATCGCGCACGACATTCCAAAGACCGGCCGTTTTTAGATTGTGGTGGCGACGGCATAGGCAATGGAGGTTAGGCGTTTCGGTTTGGCCACCTTCGTCGGGATTCTCGTGGTTATACGGCTGAATGTGGTCGATGTCGCACTTCGTCGCATCGACATCGCATCCGGGAAAGCGGCAGGTGCCGTCTCTACCTTGGACGTAAGTACGCTGTCGCTCTGTTGGCGAGTACTTTTCCGTTTTCTCGTCCGCTAGTAGCCGGATGCTAGTGACTCGATCGAGCCAGGATTCAGTGGCGATTTTGTTGATCCACCCCAGACCGCCGATCCATGCCTCCTGCGGCTTGTCTTGAGTAAGTGGGCAGTACAGATTCAACGTGGCGGTGACCTGAGCAGTCCCGTGCAGAAGGTGTGAAAAAGCCTCGACGAAGCCGCAGTCCTGATCAGCGGTAATTTCTTCCAAGACCTTCTGAAACTCAATTGCCCGCTCAGGCATCAGTTCCATGGTGACTTCAGTGAGGTTGTCCTTTAACTCGAACTTTATAGATTCGCCAGCTTTTTGCTCGATGCCTTTTTGAAACGAAGTAATCGGCGGGTCGTACTCATTTTTAGGGCGCAATAGCGGGCTGACTTCATTAATCAATCGCTGAATATTCTGTTGAAGACTCCGAACCCCGCGAAGAACTTCACCATTGACTCTCGGCGTGATCAGTTCGAGGAGATGGTCTTCGAAATATTTCACAGTAGAGGCGTCATCCAAGGGGAGGATGGCTGTGGCAATGACCCGCATGTGTGGAAGCGGTAGCTGTGCGCGTTTGAGCAGAAGCTCTTTCAACCGCGGGAGCCGCTCTAGCTGCATCCCGATATCGATGTACTGGAGTGTTCTCCCGCGCGACATGCCAAGAGCTGGAGCGATTTTGGCGATGTAATCTTCGACATCTTTTGTTGAAGAAGACGGAACACAAGCAAGGGCAAGCTGCAGATCAGCTCGATTACGGTCAATTCCAAGACGTGCTGGTGCTGTTTGAGAAATCTCATGGTGAAAGCGTGGCGCTGTTGCTTCCATCGCCGCAGCGTACGTGCGTTTCCGTGGTATATGTTCCCCGCTGGCCATTGTTGAATCCCCCTGAAAGATAAGGCCTGGACGTTGAAATGTTGAAATAAGGAAGAGGTAGAGAAAATATTTTCGACTAACTCTGAGCGTCAATTTTCCGAGCTTTAAGCAGCTCGGCGACGTTATTTGGTGTTTTTAATCCTCGCGTTTAATCTTTCATCGCTCATTTTAATCGAACAGGTAGGCGAAGTAAAGGGGGGGGTAAAGATTTTTGGGGAAAATGGTTTCGAATTCTGTCGTAGTGTGTACTTCTGTGTGGTCGCGCGCTCCGGGGGGGGGGGCAACGCCACCTTGCGCCGCAGCCTCGCTATTCCAGCGTCCAATTCCACGCATTCCAGAGTGACTTGAGTGGCTTAAGTGATTAGAGTGTCTATTTATGATCACTTTCGACGGGGTTACCAAGTCCTACTCGACTTCTAGCCGACCAGCTCTAGACGACGTTTCAGTCCACATAGATAAAGGTGAGTTTGTCTTTCTCATTGGACCGTCGGGCTCTGGTAAGTCGACCTTTCTGCGCCTAATGGTGCGTGAAGAGAAAGTGGATTCAGGAAAACTGACGGTCGCAGGCCAGGATTTGACCAAGATTTCTCGCCGCAACATCCCGAAATTGCGCCAAAAGGTAGGGTACGTCTTCCAGGACTTCCGCCTGCTGCCAAAGAAGACCGTGTACGAAAATGTCGCGTTCGCATTGCAGGTAATTGGCAAGCCGAAGGCGAAAATCGACAAAGCTGTTCCGGAAACGCTTGAAATGGTCGGGCTCTCGGGCAAGGAAAACCGCTACCCGCACGAGTTGTCTGGTGGTGAGCAGCAGCGCGTCGCCATTGCTCGCGCCTTCGTCAACCGCCCGCTCATCTTGCTTGCCGACGAGCCCACCGGCAACCTCGACCCAAGCACCTCCGGTGACATCATGCTCCTGCTTGACCGCATCAATCGCATGGGCACGACCGTTATTGTGTCGACTCACGACAACGATGCCGTGGACTCCATGCGTCGCCGCGTGCTGGAGCTGGAGCTGGGGCGTCTCGTGCGTGACGACGCCACGGGTGTTTACGGCCTGAACAACTAGCAGACAGTCCATCGGTAGAAGAACTCATTCGAAAGGTATTACTGACCTATGAAGACTCGCTTTGTCCTCGGTGAGGCTTTCTCCTCCTTGGGCCGAAACATCACGATGACCATCGCGATGATTATTACGACTGCGGTGTCGTTGGCGCTGCTTGCGACTGGCATCCTGGTTACTGAGCAGACCAGCCGCACGAAGGATCTCTATCTCGATCGCGTAGAAGTGCAGATCGAACTGAATGAACAAATCTCCGCCGAAGACCAAACTTGCTCCTCGCCGGAGTGTGCTGAGGTCGTCGGCAAGCTTGAAGAGACTGACGGCGTTGATTCGGTGACCTTCCGAAATCGTCAGCAAAACTTTGACCACTTTGTGGAGATGTTCAAGGATAGCGACCCCGTGCTCGTGGAAAACGCGACGCCGGAGTCGCTGCCGGCTGTCGTGATGGTGCGTCTGAGCGATCCGACCGATGTCAGCCCGCTCGATCCGATTCGGGAGCTGCCACAGGTCGACCACGTTACTGACCAGCATGAAGAGATCGGTACTGCAGCTCAGAACCTGGACTCGGTGCGAAATGCGACCTTCCTGCTGGCGGCGGTGCAGGCCGTTGCCGCTGTGTTCCTGATTGCGAACATGGTCCAGATTGCGGCGTTCTCGCGTCGTAAGGAAGTTGAGATTATGCGCATGGTCGGTGCCAGCCGCTGGTTCACACAGGCGCCGTTCGTCCTCGAGGCTGTGATTGCGTCGCTGATTGGTGGTCTGCTGGCTATCGGTGCGCTGTTCCTGGGTAAGGCGACGGTCATCGATCCGGCGCTGAGTAACCTGTACAAGGCACAGCTTCTGGCGCCGCTGACCAACGGCGATATTGGTGTGGTGGCGCCAATCGTGGTCATTATCGGCATGGTCTTTGCTGGGCTTGTTGCACAGGTCACGCTGCGTCTTTACTCGCGTGACTAGGGTTCCAATTAGGTTTGCGATTAGACCCCTCGGTTAAACCCGGTGAATAGGGTCAGGGCAGGGTGCCAGGTAAGCTGAAAGCTATGAATAATGACGACGTCCAGCGCCCACCGAAGCTCGACAAGAAGGCTTATGAGGCCGAGCTCAAAAAGCTCCAGGCAGAGCTCGTCGAAATGCAGCAGTGGGTGGTAGAAACCGGTGCCCGAATTGTCATCGTGATGGAGGGTCGTGACGCCGCCGGCAAGGGGTCGGCCATTAAGCGCATCACGCAGTACCTGAATCCCCGTACCTGTCGCATTGAGGCTCTGCCGGCTCCGACGAGCCGTGAGCAGGGTCAGTGGTACTTCCAGCGTTATGTCGAAAAGCTGCCGACTGCCGGCGAAATCGTGATTTTCGACCGCTCCTGGTACAACCGTGCCGGCGTTGAGCGGGTCATGGGCTTCTGCACCTCCCAGGAGTACCGTCGCTTCTTGCATCAGGCGCCGATTTTTGAGCGTCTGCTGGTCGAAGATGGCATTATCCTGCGTAAGTACTGGTTCTCTGTGTCGGACGAGGAGCAGGTTGCCCGCTTCAAGTCCCGCCGTGAGGATCCGCTGCGCCGCTGGAAGCTCTCGCCGATGGATTTGGAGTCCATCACCCGCTGGGAGGATTACTCCCGTGCAAAGGATGAGATGTTCATCCACACCGATATCCCGTCCGCACCGTGGTTCACGGTTGAGTCTGAGGATAAGAAGCGTTCGCGTATCAATGTCATCAACCACCTGTTGACGACCATTCCGTACGAGCGCATTCACCGCGATGTTCCGGAAATCCCGGAGCGTCCGGAGTCGGAGGGAAGCTACGAGCGTCCGCCGCGCACGGAGTTCCGCTATGTGCCGGACGTTGCCGCCAATCTCGAGGCTGACCGCGTAAAGGGCGCAGGCAAGTCCGATAAGAAGGGCAAGAAGCACAAGAAGGGCAAAAAGGACAAGAAGAGCAAGAAGAAGTAGCTCCTTAGTCTCAGTGAGGTTCTGGTCGTCAGAACCTTCGCAGCAGAACCTTCCCGTCAGAACCTTTCCCTGGTTAGTTATCTGTGTCACACTGGGTGACATGACTGCTACTGATAACGGTTCTGGCACTGCACGCACCGAGGTCGATGAGCCGAAGGTGCTGCGAGAAGTCCACGGGCGATCTGGTCACCTTCGGCTGAATAGGCCGAAGGCACTTAATTCGCTCGATTTGGATATGGTCACCGAGGTCGTCGAGGGGCTCCGCGCATGGCGTGACGACGACTCGGTGGACCACATTGTTGTTTCATCCGGTCACCCCAAGGCGTTTTGTGCCGGTGGTGATGTGCGCGCAGTTCGGCAGGCTGTGCTCGATGGCGTTCCGGAGCAGGGGGAGGAGTTTTTCCGGGATGAGTACGAGATGAACGCGATGATTGCGGAATTCGCGCAGTCCAAGCCATATATCGCGATTATTGATGGCATCGCTATGGGCGGTGGCCTTGGTGTTTCCATGCACGGCTCCCACCGAATCGTGACCGAGCGTGCCAGCGCTTCCATGCCAGAAATGGCAATCGGCTTTATTCCCGACGTTGGAATTACCCACTTTTCGCAGCATGTGAACACGCGGTTAGGAGGGCCCTCGTCGGCAATCGCGAGGTTTACCGGGCTGACCGGTTACCGCCTAACTGCGGCGGACATGCTGTGGTCTGGATGGGCGACACATGCGGTGCCATCCGCGCAGCTGGACGAGTTTGTTGCGGCTCTGGACCGCGATGGAATTGATTCGGCGCTCGCGGAGTATGCGCTCGATGTGGACTCAGCTGAGGCTCGTGATCTGCTCGGGGATCCGCAGTTGGCCGAGTGGAGCGACTGCATTGAGGCTTGCTTTGGGGCTGATACCTGGGCGGAGATTGAGCGAGCTCTCAACGAAGCCGCTGAGGCGGGCTCCTGTGCATCGTCAACAGTGGAGACTTTTCGCGACCTGCTGGCACCCGCCAACCCGGAGAGTCTCGTGGCGGCAGCGGAGCTCTATGCAGCGAACGCGGGTCCGGGGGTTACGCTGCAGGAGGCTCTGAACCGGGAGATGAAGCTCGGCGCTTACATGCGTCAGCACCCCAATTTTGCCGAAGGCGTGCGGGCGGTTTTGGTGGACAAGGACCGCGACGCCACCTTCAAGCCCGCCTCCGTTCAGGAGGTCGATGTCGAGGGGATTCGTCAGCACCTGAGCTAAACAAAACTGTGACGGCCCGTAGTCGGCGCGAAGTCATCGGCAATCATGGCCGCCAATTCGAGATAGCTCTGGGTAGTGGCGGGCTGGAGATTGTCCAGCTCGATATTCGCGCCATTCGCAATGTGCGGGTCATAGGGGATGACCTGCACTGCGCGGCAGCGCTGGGCAAATAGTTCGTGCACGGTCTCTGTGGACAGCCCCTGTTTATTTAGCTCGTTGACCACCACGACAGTGGTAGAAACCAGCCGTTCGAAGCCGTGCGCTGAAAGCCAATCCAACGTCGTCCAGGCGCTTTTCACGCCGTCCAGTGCGGGCGTGGTGACCAGCACCAGGCAATTGGCCGCAGAAAGAATCGAAGCGGCGATGGGCTGCGTCAGGCCGGTACCACAATCAGTCAGGCTCACATTGTAATGACGCCGAAGGATGTCGAGGGCTGCGCAGTATTCACCGTCGGAAAGCGCGATCGTCGATGTCGGGTTTTGGTCGCTGCCGACAACCTCCAGGCGCGATGGAGTGTGAGATGTGTACGCGCGGACCTGCGCATATTTGTCCGTATCCGGGGCTCGGAGCAGATCGCGAATTGATGCGGGATTGGCCGCGGTGACGCGTGCGCCGAGGGTGCCAAAGTCCGGATTCGCGTCGATTGCGACGATTCGGTCACTGCGCAGGCTTGCAAGCGTGGCGCCCAGGCACATGGTTGTCGATGTCTTGCCGACGCCACCTTTCACGCTGACAACAGCGATGTTGTAGTCACCGTAGATAGGCTGTCGCACCCGCTCTATCAGCTCGCGTTGCTTGCGTGCCGACGATGATTCCCGCGGTGAAATTGCGCCCCAGGTGGCCTTATGAACCCAGCTGCGCCAGCCCGACTGTGGTGCCTGCCGCGAGTTCAGGCTAGCGGCCAAGTCTGAGACGGAAACTGCGTGATTGACTGCGTGTTTGGTGGAAGTCATAGACTTCATCCCCTCCCCAAAAATCCCCAAAGTATGTCCCCGCCGTCGTTTTTACCACGCAGCCAGAACGACGGCGACTCCAAAGAAGGCATCGAGAATTCCGACCTGTTTCGGAGTCCACGGCCGAGCGCGGCGAGCGCCGGAGATTGGCATGGCAAAAGACCTGATGAGAAGCCCAATTGCGACGATGGGCACACCGATGCTGATGAGGTTCCGGTCGTGGAGGAGGAGCCACCCGATGATGGCCACGGCGGTAATGAGAACGTGATACGTGACCGAGCCAATGAGCCACTGGCGGTTGCCGCGCTTGCGAATCATAGTTTTTACATAGGGCACGGTGCCGACGAAATATCCAGCGTAGATAGCCGCAATTGCCCAAGCTTTCGGGGTTGGTCCGGCGATGATAGGCACCATGAGGCTAGCGGCCAGAACGGTGGAGACACCAGAGAGAAGTGAGCGCGGTCGGCGGCGGTAGGTCTCCCAAATAGCGATAGCGGCAAGAGGGGCAATGAGGGCGACCCAGGTGAGGAGGGAAACGTCGGCAAGCAGTGTGATGCAGCCGGCGACGGCAGTGAGCGCGGTGTATGTGGCGGCGGGTGCGAGGTGGCGGCGTTGGCGACGAGAGCGGAGCCAGACGCTCACGGCGAAGAATGCGAAGTAGCCGAGCAGCCAGGTCGCGGTGACGGCAAGGCCTGTCCCTGTGGGGGTGAGGGCGAGAGCGGTCAGCGGGGGAATGGTGACCATGAACCAGGCGCCGTGCTGGTCCGGAACCCAGCCAGCGGAGCGCTTGTGATGGGAGCGGCGGGCGGGGCGGGGAGGACGTGGTTGGCGGGGCTTTTGGCTCATACTACGCATTGTAGATGCGTAATTATGTCGAGGCTGTATTAGAACCTCATATTGAAACCTCATTGAATAAAATGCACATGCGCGCAAGGCGACAGTGCTAACGTTGAACTCGCATTCTCAGGGCGAGGTGAAATTCCTCACCGGTGGTGATGCTGCGGCTGACGCAGACAAGTCCACGAGCGCCCTACCTGTGGCCAGAAGGGTCGTCAGGTAGGGGACAAGCAGATTTCGGTTGGAATCCGAAACCGACGGTCATAGTCCGGATGAAAGAGAAGGAGTTGAATAATTCGTGGAATACGTGTCGGATTTTTTGGTGGGTTTCCTCACTGCACAGCTCAGTGTGGCGGGAGCACCAATCTTGATTCGAGAAATTGTCGGTAACCTCTTTGGCCTGGCGTGTGCCTTCCTAGGTATGAAACGGAAGGTATGGGCTTGGCCGGTCGGCATTATCGGAAATGCCTTGCTGTTTACCGTCTTCCTCGGCGGAGTTTTCCACACGCCGCAAAATCTTGATCTCTATGGCCAGGCGGGGCGTCAGGTCATGTTTATCGTCGTCAGTCTCTACGGATGGTTCAGCTGGGTCAAGAGCCGCAATCAGAGCGGTGACGAGGTCGCAATTGAGCCTCGGTGGGCGACGGCATCGGAACGCATTGGGATGATTACCGTGGCTATCTTCGCCACTGTGATTTGTGCCAATATCTTTGAGATGCTGGGCTCGTGGGGGCCATGGGCCGATGCCTGGATTTTCGTCGGTTCGATGTTGGCGACCTGGGGTATGGCCCGCGGGTGGAACGAATTCTGGCTAATTTGGATTGCCGTTGATGCCGTGGGAGTGCCGTTGCTGCTCAAGGGTGGCTACTACCCGTCGGCGGCGCTGTACCTCTTCTACGGATGCTTCGTTATTTGGGGCTTTGTCTCCTGGGTTCGCCTCGAGCACCAGAGCGACAATGACCAGCAGAAGAGCTCCGCGACCGACCAAGTACCGGCTTTGGCAGCAGCCGAGCGGTAGGATAGTCCAGGTGAGCTTCCGACCAGATAACTCCCGTACCAACCGCGCCCATCAAGCCGAAGAGCGTGCCCGCAGTCTCGTGCAGGACGTCCTCGACCGCGAGGAGCGGGTACGCAACAATCTGGCCAGCGCTGATGTCGACCCGTGGACGATGCGTTTCGTCGTCGATGAGTCGATTTCTGAGGGCGCAATCATCACCTGGCGCAATGAGGCCACTCGTGCCCGCCGCATCATGCGCCGCTATGACATTCAGCGGGGCTACCGCGAGAAGTTGCGCGAAGTTGAAAAGCGCATCGATGCCATGTTGCACCTCGCGGAATCGCTGGAGGAGTCGTGGGACGCCGCGGCACACGCCTCGAAGAGGCTTTCCGACGCGGAGGCCCGCGATGTCGCAGCCTTTGAACGCGAGCGCGAGCGGCAAAATGACGCGGCAGAGACTAAGCGGCAGCGTGAGGAGAAGGTCCGCAAGTTCCGTCGGAAAGCGGAAAATATTGCTACCGACGCGTGGGACGCGGGCCGTGACGCGCTGGAGAAGCTGCCGCCGCTGTCGTCTTCGCTGAAGGACATCGCGGCTAAGTTCCGTTCGCGGGGCTCGGAGGAGGAACCGCGCGAGGTACGGCGGGCAACAGCCCGCGACCTGCGCAAGGAGCCCCCGCTGCCGGAGGACTAGCGCTCCTCAGCTTTAGCTGCCTGGACTACCTCAGCGAGCTTGGAAATCTCCTCGTGAGAGGGGCGGATATCCGGATGCGTGCGACAGTAGTCCAGCAACAAATAGCCAGCTGTGCGAATGCGACGATGCCCATCCCAGTGTGGAGTGGCGATTTCGGGGTCGTTGGTGGCCAAAGACGAGATGGCCTGGCGCTCACTGAGCAGCTCGTACTGGAGATCTCGACGAATATCGAGCGCCTGATTCGGAGTACCGGTTAGCAGCGCGCCGAGAAGAGCGCCCATCTGTCGATAGCAGCGCGGAATATGACGCAGGTAGTGCTTTTCAATGCTCTCGGTTGGCCAGAAGTGCAGGACAGCGAGAGCCAGCGCGCAGGCGATACCGACTTCCAAGACACGATCGGTCACAATCGGTGCGAGTTCGCCAGCGACGTTTCCGCCCAGCAGCAGCGCCAATGGAGTGGTGACGATTGTCGTCAGCGCATAGTTTTTCACCACGAGAACCTCCGCGCCGAATTGGCAGGCTGCAAGCGCGATAAGTAGCGTCCAGCTGTCCAGGCCAAAGGAAAAGAGCAGCGCATAGAGGAAAATGCCGATAATCGAGCCGACCATGCGGTGAATCCCTCGGATCGAACCAGCGGTGCGGTCGGGACCCCACTGCAGAGTCATCAATGCGCTGACCACCGCCCAGTCAGGCCGGTCGAGACCGACAAGCACGCTAATGAGACCAGCTAAGCCACCGGTAATAGCAACCTTTGCCGCAGTCATCGACGCATGGGAATAGCGATCGAAAGAGCGGAAGATCCGGTAACTCACGCTTGGTCGCGCGAGTGGAATGGTTGTCTGCGTCTCGTCGAAGAGGTTAGGCGTGTCCACGATGTCCACAGCGCTGCCGTGCACGCCCAAGCGTGTGCGGATAGCAATCAGACGCTGATGAGCAGCAATGACACGGTTGACCAGTTCCGTGTGGGAGGGCTTGACGATTTTGCTGCCACGGATGATGCCTGCGTCGGCAAGCGATTCCCATGCGTCGGTCAGTGCAGTTTGCGCCTGGTGATGAACGGCGAACGATGTCGAGTCTGACTTTTCCATCGCATCGATGGCTGATTCAAGGGATTCGACAGCTGCCATCTCGGGGCCGTGCGGATTCCACAGCCGCGGTGCCATTCCGATGACTATCGCGGAAAGCACACCAACGGTAGCCCACATGGCGGTTTCCACCGGGTTGAAGCCAAGGCGGGCGACCATTGTTGTGCCGCCGGAGACCATCACAATGAAGAATGAACCCGGCGGTGGCAGGCGCAGTGCGTTTTGAATAAAAGCGCCGATGGTGGCCAACGCCGTGGTAAAAAGTGCGATGAGCAGCAGCCATAGATTGCTGCCGCCGGAAGCGATCTCACTGTGGACCACTGATCCGACAAAACTGCCGGACATAACTCCGGCGATCAGGCATAGCCCGGCGATGGCCATCACGCGCAGACGACTGCGGTAGGGGTGGCCTTCGCCATAGATGACCACGCACCCACCAGCGGCGATAAGGAGCATTTCCGAGCCGTGTCCGGTGAGAAGTGCCACGGCACCCGGCAGGAATAGCGCGAGTGCTGCGCGGAGGGCGCCTGGCCATCTCTGTGCACGGGAGTGGAAGGCAGTAAAAAGTTGCCATGCACTTGGTTGTGGAGGAAGCTCAACCGTTTGGCTCAATGTTGGTGAAATCTCCTTAAAACTCTAGTCCGCGACCAGCGTCTCGAGCGTGAACTCCGGGTGCTCCTTCTCAATGAAGGACAGCTTCCACTTGTCGCCGAAGAGGGCGATGAGGGCGCCGTCGGAACGCGTGAAGATCTCCACGCCGCGCTGCTTTGCCAGCTCAGTCGCGGTCTCTTCGTCCGTGCGGCGGGCGACGGAGTAGGGGATGGGCTCGGCGATGGTCTCGACGTTGTACTCGTTTTCCATGCGTGCCATCATGACCTCGAACTGCATCGGGCCGACCGCGGCCATCACCGGGGCGGCATCGCCGCGGGCATCGTTGCGCAGAATCTGCACCACGCCCTCGGCATCGAGCTGATCGACAGCTTTGCGGAACTGCTTGTACTTGCCCAGGCTCTTGGCGCGCAGAGTGCGGAAGTGCTCGGGCGCGAACTGCGGCATCGGCTTGAATTGAACCTTGCGGCCCTCGTAGATCGTGTCACCCGGCGCCAGTGAACCCGCATTGACCAGGCCGACAATGTCGCCCGGGTAAGCCGTCTCCACGGTCGAACGTGTCCGGCCGAAAACGGTCAAAGCATACTTTGTGGAGAAACTACGTCCCGACTGCGCATGCGTGACCTGCATGCCGCGGTCAAACTCGCCAGAGACAACGCGCATGAATGCCAGCTTGTCGCGGTGGTGCGTATCCATACCCGCCTGCACCTTGAACACGACGCCCGAAAAATCATCCGTCGGCTCGCGCTTTTCGACGATAGCCCCCTGGCCGCCAGCCGCCGCAGCGGCAACGGCAGCCGGGTCGGACTCGCGGGCACCAGGTGCCGGAGCCAGCTCGCAGAGAGTGTCCAGGATCTGGTGGACACCCCAGTTCAGCATGGCGGAGGCGAAAATCACCGGAGAGGTGTCGCCAGCGAGGTACATCTCCTGGTCGTGGTCAGCGCTATCGGCGGAGAGCAGCTCGGACTCCTCGGCTGCCGTCTCCCAGGCGTCGCACTGCTCTGCGGCGGCCTCATCTGGGGTGAGGTGACGCTCAGCGGCAATAGTGGCGCCACCGGCAGTGCGCTCGAAGCCGATGAACTGCTTGGCTTCGCCGTCCTCACCACGCTCCAGCAGACCGCGGAAGTCGCCGGCCTCACCAACTGGCCAGTACAGCGGAGTCGGTTGCAGTCCAATCTCCGCGACAATCTCATCCATCAATTCCAGGGGAGCCTTACCCGGGCGGTCCCACTTGTTGATGACGGTGACGATGGGAATTCCGTTGGACTTACAAACCCGGAACAGCTTCAACGTCTGAGGCTCGAGCCCCTTGGCACCGTCGACAAGCATGACAGCGGCGTCGACAGCGGTGAGCACACGGTAGGTGTCCTCGGAGAAGTCAGCGTGACCAGGCGTATCGACGAGATTGATCATGTACGGCTCGCCGTCGTGCCCCTCTGGCTGGTACTCGAACTGCAGCGCGGAAGAGGCAATCGAGATGCCGCGATCCTTCTCCATGTCCATCCAGTCGGACACAGTCGACTTACGGCCGGCCTTGCCGTGGACAGCACCGGCTTCGTTAATGACATGAGCATGCAGCGCCAGCGCCTCGGTGAGCGTGGACTTACCGGCATCCGGGTGTGCGATGACGGCGAATGTGCGGCGGCGTGCGGCTTCTTCGGCGAGAGTGGTCACAGGGAAACTACGCTTTCCTTAAAAAGAAAATCGGAATAAGGGAATCGGGTTCAACCTTTCTAACTTACCGCTCCAGTGGGGTAAGGGGTCAATTGCAGTTAGAGGTTGAACAGCTCGCGCAGCGTCGTGATGACGCCTTCCTCCGCGTTCGACGGTGCGATGTCGGTGGCGCGGCGTTTGATTTCCGGGTGACCGTTGGACATGGCAAACGAACGGCCTGCGTGGTCGATGAGCTCGAGATCATTCAGGTAGTCAACGAAGCAGACAGTTTCGGCAGGAGAGACACCTAGGGCCTCCTGCAGGGCGGCGAGTGCCGTGCCCTTGTTGGTGTTGGCATCGATGAGGTCGACCCAGTGGGCACCGGAGACTACCGCGCGCAAGTGCGAGCTTTGGGAACGCAGGTAATCGGCCGATTCCTCTTCGACGGAGTAAGGATCAAAGGCGGCAATTTTGACGATGCCGTCCTCGGCGGCAGCGGCGATGACATCATCGACCTTCTGCAGCTTCAGGTAGTACTTGGCGGCCTCGTTGAACTGCAGCTGCTGAACTTCCTCCGGAATATTGAAATGCGGCGGGAAAAACTCCACGTATGCGCTGGCAGCGCCGCAGATAATAACCGACAGGGGAGTACGGCCCGCCGCCACACGGTTGTCGTTGAACTGGCGGATCGCGTGTACCAACTGAGTGACGATGTCGTGGTCGATACTGGTAACCGAAACCACCTCGCCCGCATCCGCGACATAGTTGCCGTTTTCCGCAATGATTGGGATGCGGTGTGCAATGGGGGCGAACTGGTCGGCCAGAGTTGCGTACTGGCGGCCCGACGCGGGAGCGAAGTGGACACCGCGGTCGAGCAGCTCCGTGACTACCGGCCAAAAGGACTCCGGGATTTCCTTGTCTTCATTTAGTAGAGTCCCGTCCATATCCGTGACTACAAGGCGGTATGGCGGCTGGGCGGGAGATTGCTGCTGGATATCCAGGGGTTCCGTCATGGCTCTTATTCTAACGGGTAAGTAGGGTTCAATTTTCTTCCTTGGGGTGTCTCCCAGTGTCTCCCCCGATTGGGTGAAAGCTGGACCACAATACGGGGTACCCAGTTGAGGGCGATAGCCGGTGAATAGCATGTGCGGGGTATTTTGAGGGGGAACTCATATTCATTTAAGCCAGGAGGATTTATGTCGGATTCGGCCCCCATCAAGCGCAATGACTGGAATGAGCGCATCAGCCTTGCAGAGCAGATGATCCCCCTCCTGGGACAACTGCGCCGCAACAATGATGTCGTGACTTCAATCTTCGGCCGCCGACTGGAAAACGTTACCGAGACCGGCATCATTAAGTCGCACCGCTACGCCCGTCGCATTACCTCGCAGGAGCTGCCTCTGAGCCAGACTCTGCCGATTCTGCAGGAACTGGTGAAGATGGATCTCGGCACCGCCTCCATCGACCTGGGCGCCCTGGCTACCAGCTTCGAAGAGGAAGGCGGCGACCTGCGCGCATTCCTCGAGCGGGAGCTTGCCGAGGTTATCGGTGCCGGGACTCACACCCCGAAGACCGACATTGTCCTCTACGGTTTCGGACGTATCGGTCGTCTGCTGGCCCGCATTCTGCTGGCTCGTGAGGCACTGTTCAACGGCCCGCGCCTGCGCGCGATTGTGGTTCGCCAGAATGGTGAGGACGACATCGTCAAGCGTGCTTCGCTGCTGCGCCGTGACTCCGTCCACGGTGCATTCGACGGCACCATCTCGGTTGACCGCGAAAACAACATTATTTGGGCAAACGGCACCCCGATCCAGGTCATTTACTCCAACGACCCGGCAACTGTTGACTACACCGCCTACGACATTAACGATGCGATTGTCATTGACAACACCGGTCGTTGGCGTGACCGTGAGGGACTGTCGCAGCACCTTCAGTCCAAGGGAGTTTCCAAGGTTCTGCTCACCGCGCCGGGCAAGGGCGATGTAAAGAACATCGTCTACGGAATTAACCACAGCATCATCGAGGACTCTGACAATATTTTGTCGGCAGCTTCCTGTACTACCAACGGCATCACCCCGGTGCTGAAGGTCGTCAATGACAAGTGGGGCGTCGAGTTCGGTCACGTCGAGACTGTTCACTCCTTCACCAATGACCAGAACCTGATTGACAACTTCCACAAGGGTTCCCGCCGTGGTCGCGCAGCCACCCTGAACATGGTTCTCACTGAGACTGGTGCCGCAAAGGCCGTCGCCAAGGCTCTGCCGGAGTTTGAGGGCAAGCTGACCGGTAACGCCATCCGCGTTCCCACCCCGGACGTTTCCATGGCGGTGCTGAACCTGACTCTGGACACTGAGGTCGACCGCGACGAGGTTAACAACTACCTGCGCGAAGTTTCCCTGAAGTCCGTCCTGCGCCAGCAGATTGACTACATCCACTCACCAGAAGTGGTCTCCACCGACTTCGTTGGTTCCACCCACGCTGGCATCGTCGATGGTCTGGCTACCATCGCCAACGGTAAGCACCTAGTGCTCTACGTCTGGTACGACAACGAGTTCGGTTACTCCAACCAGGTCATCCGCATTGCTGAGGAGATTGCCGGTGCTCGCCCGCGCGTCTACCCGAAGCGCAAGCACATCGACGAGCTGTAAGTCGGCGGTCCTGGGCTTGAGCTGTTGAGCCCTCGAACGCCCTCTTCCCCCTCCTAAACCACGGGGGTTGAGGCGATGGGGAGGGCAGGGGAGGGGGGGACGGAGCTTTCGGTGCGGGAGGCCGCTATCGCCTACCGCTGGTGGACGTGGTTCTGCGCGGCTTCGGCGCGGATGCATGGGCCGGGGCGGTAGGGGATAGATGACGTTGCAGTGGCTCCGGGCAAGCCAC
>NZ_KV799327.1:0-868 GCF_001809925.1 Corynebacterium sp. HMSC064H12
ACAAAAAAGGGCTCTGACGGATTGTAAGCACATGGTTTCAGGTACTATTTCACTCCCCTCCCGGGGTACTTTTCACCATTCCCTCACGGTACTAATCCGCTATCGGTCATAAGCAGGTATTTAGGCTTACCGGGTGGTCCCGGCAGATTCACAGCAGATTCCACGAGCCCGCTGCTACTCGGGCAACACACCAATTGCACGCACGGGTGTTTCACGTACCGGACTCTCACCGTCTACGGCAGGACATTCCAATCCACTTCCGCTACACCCACACAAAACAACGCAGGACTAGCAGACCCTGCACAATGCATACCCACAACCCCACGCACGCAAACCCTGCCAGGTATCACACGCACGCGGTTTAGCCTCATCCACGTTCGTTCGCCACTACTAACGGAATCACAATTGTTTTCTACTCCTACGGGTACTGAGATGTTTCACTTCCCCGCGTAACCACCAATTAGACTATGAATTCATCTAACGGCGACCGCCCACAACGACGGCCAGGTTTCCCCATTCGGACACCCTCGGATCAACGCTCAGTTGGCAGCTCCCCGAGGCCTATCGCAGCCTCTCACGTCCTTCATCGGCCTACTATGCCAAGGCATCCACCATGCGCCCTTACAACACAACACACAAACAAATAACTAAGAACAATCACAAACAGAAAAACTGCTTGACAAAATCGAACTTACAGAAAAACAAGATGCTCGCGTCCACTATCCAGTTCTCACACAACACCCACACACCACACACAAACCACCACAACAGCAGCCTGCCCGCAGCACGCAGCAACCTGTAAACAGGAACAACAACATGTGTCATCCCAGACACCCAACAGCGCACCAACAACCAACCAACACAAAAA
>NZ_KV799328.1:0-1411 GCF_001809925.1 Corynebacterium sp. HMSC064H12
GGGTTAAGTAGCAAAAAGTGTGTCCGCTCGGCGTGTTGCGGGGCGGGCACACCGTTTGTTACTTCATGGGGCCTTTTCTGATTCCTATCGAGTGTTCGTACTCGGTTGGGATAGCGTTGTCGTAGAAGGCTGGTCGGCCTGTTTCATGGTCGGCTTTGTTGTGGTCTTCTTCGACAAGATCGTTGACTTTGGCGAGTTGATCTTGGCCGAAATTGCACTGCCTGGCGATCTTTAATGGGTCGTCAGGCAGTTGCGTTTTCGAGTGCAGGTACCACTCGAGCATTTTTCGTTGGCGTTCCCCGGACCTGCCGCGATGCGCGTCGGCGATGCGTTTGAGCCCGGCGTTGATGCCGCCTTCCAGACTGTTTGTCGTTGAAGCCCAGCGTTGAGGCTCAAGCGCATTCGGTGGTGGCTGCAGGTAGGTAAACAGCCATCCTTTCCGTGAGAGGTGCAGCAGGGAGTTGTATGCCTTGCGAACTCGCAGATGGGTCCATTCCCACTGGTTGTTGAGTGTGCGGCGCTCTTTTGACACGGGCGTTTTCTCGTTGAGGAATGCTTTGAATACCTGTCCGAAGTCGTGCAGACGCAGCGTCCACTCCCGTGCCTGGTCGAGTGTGGTGATACGGGTCAGTTTCAACGCCAGGGCGTAGATGGCTTTGCCGGCGTCGGTGCGTGGTCGTGATGTGGTGTAGCGGCGGATGACGCGTTGCGCATGGACGAGGCATCGTTGGATTATCGCGTTCGGCCAGCAGGCTTTAATCGCAGTAAGTGCGCCTTGTCCGCCGTCGAGGACGACGCAGAGCGGCTCAGCGATTTTGCGGAGTAGCTGCGTGTAGGCGTGGGCGGTTTCGTGTTTGGTCCAGTGCCATGCGATGACGTGGTCGTGGCTGGCTGCGACGAGCAAGCATCCGGCGGCGGTGTAGGTACCGTCGATGAAGATCTGGTCGTAGATGCGCTGTGGGTCACCGTCGTTGGGGATGTCGATGAGCCAGAACGGTTTGAATCGGCGGTCAAGTGTCCAACGGCTTACCCCTTGTTGCTGGGCGAGTTCAGACAACGTTGCTGTGGAGGTGGCATAAGAGACGAAGGCTTTAAAGTCGCGGGTCTGCGTGCGGTCGGTGCGGGTTCGTGTCGTGGAACTGCCGCAGTTCGGGTCCTTGCATCGCCACCTGGTTGTGCCTTTAGAAGTGGTTCCGTTTTTCTTCATTTGCCCAGCGCATATCGGGCATCGTGGTCTGTTTTTACTCACCCGGAAAGCACACCAACCCCCGATTAGCACATGCGGGTGCCATTCCGGTGGATTGAACACTAATCGGGCGGATATAAGGTCTTGATGCTTATATCCGCCCGATTTACCCAGCCTAATCAGCAGTAATGCTGAAAGTCAGACACACTTTTTGCTACTTAACCC
>NZ_KV799329.1:0-16876 GCF_001809925.1 Corynebacterium sp. HMSC064H12
TCATAAACTTGCACAGTTTCACATTTGCAGCCCGTCTTTCTGAAGTTGTCAGGTTTGCTGCTTAACCAAAAACGCCCGACCGCCTGCGCATCAACTGCACAGAACAATCGGGCGTGAAAAGGCTTTTGGCTATCTAGCTGTACTGACCGGGGACGTTAGTTGACTTGCGTGGCATCGCCCGGGCTCTGTATCCTCGGCCGCATGTACTCAGGCATCGCCTCGATGAAGCTGCGTTCCGTCCGCTGACGGCGGCGGGACCCCTTATGACCTCTCGTCTGCCGTCCTGGCCATCTGCCGGGCGGCCGCTTCGTGGTGCCCGGCTCCATGACGAGCTGAAAGTACGCAATGCCAACCACAGAACCTTTACGATCATGTGCCTGGATCGGGACATCCCAAGGGCCCGCTGCACACATCCGCGCTGAATCACTCCACCTGACACTCGGCGACAGGCCGCTGCTGAGTGGGACTGACGTCACCGTCTCCACCGGGTCGCGACTGGCGATCGTCGGCGACAACGGCCGGGGCAAGACCACCTTGCTCCATATACTGGCGGGGATCTTGAAACCCGACTCGGGAGTGGTGACCCGGGTGGGTTCCCTCGTCCTGGTCAAGCAGGACATGGCCACCGAGGGCGATCGCACGGTCGGTGACCTCATTGCCGAGGCGACCGCCCCATCCAGGGCCGCTCTGCAGGCCCTCGACGTGGCTACCGCGGCGCTGGCCGCGGGCGATGACGCGGCCGACGCTTATTCCGCCGCACTCGAGGCGGCCACGCGGCTGGACGCCTGGGATGCAGACCGCCGTGTTGACATCGCCCTGGCGGGCCTGAACGCCTGTAGCGACCGCGATCGGGTCCTGTCGACCTTGTCGGTCGGCCAGCGGTACCGGGTACGGCTGGCGGTCGCCCTCGGATCGACCCCTGACCTGTTGCTGCTGGACGAGCCCACCAACCACCTGGACGCTGCAGGGCTGTCCTTCCTGACTGAGCGCCTGCGGGACCACCCCGGTGGCCTGGCCTTAGTCAGCCACGACCGCGCCCTGCTGCGCGACGTGGCGACCAGCTTCCTGGACCTCGACCCGACCCGCGATGGCCTTCCGCGCACCTACGCGGGCGGTTACGAGGGCTGGATCGAAGGGCGGCAACGAGAACGGGCCGCCTGGGAGCAAGACCATGCCGCCCAGGTCGCCCGGCATCAGGAACTGACCCGCGCCGCCGCCGACGCACGCTCCCGCCTGTCCCAGGGTGGATGGAGACCTGAAAAGGGCACAGGCAAGCACCAACGTGCCACACGCGCTGCTGGAGTGGTCCAAGCCTTCAACCGACGTATCGAAGACCTGAAAAGTCATGAAATCGGCGTCCCGGCGCCGCCACTGCGTCTTGCGTGGCCCGCCTCGGCAACCCGTGCCGGACAGAGCATCATGAACGCCACCCAGGTTACTGTGAAGGGCCGATTGGACGCTCCGGTTTCGGTCGACGTGAACGGCGGTGACCGGTTGGTGGTCACCGGACCGAACGGCGCGGGAAAATCCACCCTGTTGGCACTTCTCGCAGGGCGGCTGGCCCCCACCACGGGACATGTGCGAGTTAATCCGAGAGCGCGCATCGCTCTGCTGTCCCAAGAGGTCCCCGACTGGGACCGCTCCAGCCCCGCACACGAGGTCTATGAGGCCTACCTGGCGAAGCTAGGCCGTCGAGCTCAGGCGCCGTCCCTCGGCTCGCTCGGGCTGCTCGAAGCCTCCGCAACCGGCACGCCGGTGGGGCGCTTGTCGCAAGGACAGCAACGCCGTCTCCACCTGGCCATGTGTCTGGCCCAGGATCCAGACCTGCTGCTCCTGGACGAGCCCACCAACCATCTGTCATCGAGCCTCGTCGACGACATCACCACCGAGCTGCTGCAGACCTCCTGCGCGGTGATCGTTGCCACGCATGACCGTCAGATGCTCCACGACCTGGCCGACTGGCCCCACCTGAACCTTGACCTGAAGGACATGCCATGAACCCGCTTCACCCCTTGACCATCCCCACGTACCGTCAGCTGTTCGCAGCGATGGTGCTGACCATCTTCGCCCAGGGTGCCTGGGCCCTCTACCTTGCCATGCAGACCCTCGACCTGGGCGCCACGCCAGCCGCCCTGTCGGGTGTCGTAGTCTGGAGCGGCATTGGCCTGCTTGCAGGATCCCTCCCAGCTGGCGTAATCGCAGACCGGTTCCCCAATAAGTCCGTCATCGTGAGCGTGCTCACCCTGAACCTCACCATCGCGACCGCGACGTCCACGGCAGCAATCCTCGACATTGTCACCTTCTGGATGCTCGCGGTCTCCGCGTTCATCATTGGCACTTCAACCGCATTCTTCTTCCCCGCCTACACGGCGCTGGTGCCAGTCCTGGTGGACGGCGACGACTTAATGGCCGTCAACGGCCTCGAAGGCGCCGCCCGCTTCCAGGTCTCCTGGCCGACCGTGAAGAGGTGGGTCGACCGCTATCGCGCCGGCGAGTCGATGCAGGATCGCTCGTCCCGGCCGAAGACCGCACCGAACAAGACGGACAAGGCGACGACGAAGCGGTGCGTCAGCCTGCGGATACGGCTGCGTGAGGGCCCCGTGCAGCTCGCCGCCCGACTCGGCATCGCGCCCTCGACCGTCCACCGCATCTTGGCCGGTGCCCGACTGAACCGGCTCTCCTACATGGACCGCGAGACTGGCGAACCGATCCGCCGGTACGAACACCCCCACCCCGGCTCCCTGGTCCACGTGGACGTGAAGAAGCTCGGGAACATCCCCGACGGCGGCGGCTGGCGCTACGTCGGCCGCCGCCAGGGCGACCACAACCGAACGGCGACACCGGGTAAGCCGAAGAGCAAGTGGCACAACCCCAGGCTCGGGTACGCGTTCGTGCACACCGTCATTGACGACCACTCCCGCGTCGCGTACACCGAGGTCCACGACGACGAGACCGCCGTCACCGCGGTCGGGGTCCTGCATCGGGCTGTGGCGTGGTTTGCCGATCGCGGCGTCGCCGTGGAGCGGGTGCTGTCCGACAACGGTGGCGCCTATCGCTCGCACCTGTGGCGGGACACCTGCGAGGCCCTCTCGATCACCCCGAAGCGGACGCGTCCGTACCGGCCGCAGACCAACGGCAAGGTAGAGCGCTTCCACCGGACCATGGCCGACGGGTGGGCCTACGCCCGCTGCTACACCAGCGAGCAAGAACGACGCGACGCCCTGCCGGATTGGCTGCACCAGTACAACCAGCACCGCCCGCACACGGCCTGCGACAACCAGCCGCCGTTCTCACGATTGATCAACGTCCCCGAGCAGTACATCTAGCCGCCTATTTACTTCTTGCGAGCCTGACCCGGCTTCGGAGCCGGCTTGGACGGCTTGGAAGAGATCTTCTTAGCGTCGTCAGCGTTCTTCTTCTCGGTCTTGACCTCGTCGACCTTGATTTGAGCCTGCTTGGAAGCCTCTGCGGCCTTCTCCTCAGTGGTCTCCTTGGCCTCAGCAGCCTTGTCCTTGGCCTCGTCGGCCTTGTCGGCTGCCTTGCCCTTTACCTCTTCAGCCTTTTCCTTAGCCTCGGAAGCCTTCTCTTCAACGGTCTCCTTGACCTCTGCGGCCTTCTCTTCGACCTTGTGCTTAACTTCCTGGGCCTTCTGCTGGTACGGAGCTGGGTCAACCGGGAGCTTGTCGTCCTTGCGCAGCTTCCAAACAATGACACCGACGATTGCTGCAACAACAGCGAAGACCAGGGAAGCGGTTGCGATGCGACCGTTCTTGGCGCGCTGCTCTTCCTTACCGGTTACCTTGTCGATAGCCTTCTGGGTACGCACCTCGAGGTCCTTGCGAGCCTTCTTGGCCTTCTTTTCAGCCTTCTTAGCCTCGCAGCGAGCCTTGCAACGGGTCTTCTTGCCCTTGCGCTTAGCGTCCTTCTCGGCCTGCTTCGCAGCCTTCTTAGCCTGCTTCTTGGTCTCCTTGGACTTCGTCTCAACCTTGCCGGTCAGTTCTTCGGCCTGCTCAGCGAGCTGATCGCGGGCGTCGGAAACCTTTTCCTTAACGTCTTCCGCCCAATTGGTTGCTGCGTCCTTTGCTGCCTCGTTCTGTGCAGCTGCCACCTTCTTAGCCTCCTGCATCGTGTCGTAGAGCTCTGCAGCCTTCTTGTCCCGGTAATCCGAGTAGCTGTCGTAAGCGGACTTCAGTCCCTTGACAGCCAGCGAGATTGCGTTGGGGTTCATGACTCTCCTTTATTAGTGCGTCGCCAACAGGCATCGCCTTTAATTCTCAATCAATGATTAATACTGCTGCGGCGCCAGTGCCTCTGAGACCAAGATGCTTCTAAGTCCAAGAGCTAGGGCCCAGTTAGGCCTAGCGCCGAAATATTTGCAGCAGGCTCACATTCCAGCTTAGGCACTATTTGGCCTCCATGGGGGTCAACGAAGAACTCTTTTCCTTATCTTGAGAAACATTTTCGCTGGTTTCTGCCACGGAGAAACTCACCAGTAGGAGCAATTGGCCACCAAGGTCGGTATCCTAAGGAACGTGACTATTAAGACTGCTACTGCAACTGTGCACACCAACCATGGCGATATCGTGATTGACCTGTTCGGCAACCACGCGCCGAATACCGTCGACAACTTCATCGGCCTGGCAGAAGGCACCAAGGAGTACAAGGGGCAGAACGCCTCTGGCACCGAGTCCGGCCCGTTCTACGATGAGGCCATCTTCCACCGCATCATCGCTGGATTCATGATTCAGGGTGGTGACCCGCTGGGCACCGGCACCGGCGGCCCGGGCTACATGTTCGACGATGAGATTCACCCGGAGCTCCAGTTCGATCGTCCGTACCTGCTCGCTATGGCAAACGCCGGCAAGCGCGGCGGCCGTGGTACCAACGGTTCCCAGTTCTTCATCACCGTTGTTCCGACCCCGCACCTCAATGGCGCTCACACCATCTTCGGTGAGGTCGCTGATGATGCCTCGAAGAAGGTTGTCGACGAGATCGCTCGTGTGGCTACCGATCACTGGGATCGCCCGCTGGAGCCGGTCGTGATTACCTCCATCGACATCGAGAAGTAATCCGCTAGCTTCTACGCTCTTTAACCCGTCCGGTTGTTCCGGGCGGGTTTTTCATGCCCATTTTCGCTTTACGACGTCCCGTAACTTCAATGTTGTGTTTAGGGGTAGTGGGGGTAGTAGCACATCGTGTTGATTCTCCACATGTCCACAGCCCTGTGGAAAAAATACTCCACTGTTCACCTAGGTGAACACGGGCCAAGAAGCACGTTACGGGTTCCAATTTTCACAAATTACAACAATTCACAGTTGTCCACAGACTTGTGCACATGTGTGGATAATTCCATTCTTGTAATTTACGAACCAGCGTTCGAAAGTGGTCGAACTCCGCAGAATATTGGAGTTACGCACAACTTGACTTGCAACTATGTTACTTGTTCACAGAGTTATCCACAGGCTGTGGATACTGTGGACACAGGGGATAGAACCAAAGTTGTCATGCTTTACGGTTTCTGTCACGTAACCCGTGAGAAATTTGGGACGAAATCTCTCCACAGTTATCCACAAATTACATGATTGTTACACAGGTTTCTGTGGATAACTTTTTTGCGCGATCAGTAGGAGGGAAATCCTCATTCGTCGAAAAACGTGTGGGAAACGGGTGTATTGACGGGGGTGAATTGACCTGGGTTTTTAGGTATGAAAAAAAGGCGCATCCAAAAGTGGATGCGCCTGAGGGGGTGCGATGTATTAGAGCTGACTAACGCCAACCCATAGTCATCAGCAGACCAACAATGAAAAGACCAAAGCCGATGACGTAGTTCCATGCGTTCAAAGTCACCATGAACGGAATATGCGGACCCGCGATGTAGTTGACCAGCAGCCAGCCCAAACCAATCAGCATGAACCCGAACATCAGCACCTTGTACCACACCGGCGTCTGAGTGCTGTTGATTTTGACCGGGGTACGGCTGACGGAGGAGCCACCGGATTGTGGTGAATTAGTGCTTTCGATCTTTGCCTTAGGCATAGCGCTTTAAACTCCTTAGGTTGTGGTCAGCAGGTTGCGATCAGCGCGGTATCTACACTCCCGCGGTATATGCATAATTGTAAACTTTGCATCCGAACTTACCAGTGAAGTTCGCAGGCAGTAGAATTCCCAGTTATGCAGATTCTCGTCGTCGATAACTATGACAGCTTCGTATTCAATCTGGTCCAGTACATAGGCCAGCTCGGCGAAACGGTTACTGTCTGGCGCAATGATGATGCGCGTCTCCGCGATGTTGACGACGTCGTAAAGCAATTTGATGCAATCCTACTGTCGCCCGGTCCCGGTGAGCCGTCTAATGCGGGGTGGACAGAGGACATTATTCGCGCGGTGAGCAGGCAGGACGAGCCGACACCGGTGCTGGGTGTGTGCTTGGGTCACCAGGCGATTGGTGAGGTTTTTGGTGCGCAGGTTGTGCGTGCCGACGAGCTGTTGCACGGCAAGACCTCCCCGGTCACCCATGACGGCACGGGTGTTCTGGCCGATGTGCCCAGTCCTTTTATTGCCACGCGCTACCACTCGTTGACGGTGGATCCGAAGACGTTGCCGGAGGAACTCATTGCCACGGCATTCACGGATTCGGGCATGCTGATGGCGATGCGCCACCGCGACCTGCCGATTCACGGCGTGCAGTACCACCCGGAGTCGGTACTCACCCAGTACGGGCACCGCATGCTGGTCAATTGGCTGCGGCTGGCCGGCGGTGAGTACACCGAGGAACTCCTGGCGGAGTTGGAAGAGCAGCAGGCCGTGTACCAGCGCGCCTTCTCAGACGTGCTGGCACACTAGCCGCTAGTTAGGCAGCAGATCCGGCAGCCTTATGGGAGGTTCAGGAGCAGGCCGTTCCTCTGAAGAGCTCTCCGGGGCGACCCCCAGCCGGTAGACACGCAGGGTGACCTCGCCGTCCTTGTTGAGCTTGGAGCCGGCTGACGGGTCGGCCTTCTCCACGTGGTCGACCTTGGACAGATCCAACGTGGTGACTTCCTCGGTGCGGATAGTTCCCTCGAAGCCGGCATTGGTGAGTGCCTTCTCCGCATCACTGCGAGTCTGGCCCTCAACTCGTGGCATCTTAATTTGGTTGCCGCGCGAAACGTGCAGCTCGACAGTCGTTCCGACGGTGAGCTCCGTGCCCTTCTGGGGAACCTCAACAACGGTTCCCTGTTCCTCAGTGGAGTCAACCTCCACCACCTCGACAACGAAACCAGCGGATTCGAGGGTCGTGCGGGCGGAATCCAACCTCTGACCAGTGACATCCGGAACAGTCTTGGTCTCGATACCGGAGGAGACAGTCAAAGTTACGCGGGTTCCCTTCGACACCTGAGAACCGGCAGCTGGAGACTGCTCGATGACATTGCCGCGCGGAACGTCCTCACTCGGTTCCTCTTGCAGCTTCGGATTGACGACAAGCCCCGCCTCCTCGAGCAGGCGGCGAGCTTCCTCTGCCTGTTTGTCGCGTACATCCGGCACATTGGTCAACTCTGGGCCCGAAGATACGCGCAGCTTGATACGAGATCCCTGCGGCAACCCCGATCCGACACCCGGTTCGGTGGCAATCACCGTGTCTCGGGGCACATCTGGGTTCGGCTCGTCGACGCGGTTGACCACGAAACCAGCCTGCTCGAGAACCTGCGTTGCCTCATTGACATTTAGGCCCTCGACCTGCGGAATGGCGACGGTCTCGACCTCGGTGGACGAGTTGAAAAGCTGGTAGGCGCCGTAGCCGACACCGCCGAGAGCGACCAGCGCAGCAGCCGCCAGTGCGACAGTCTTTCCTGCGCCACCCTTCTTTTTCTCAGGCTCGTCAGTGTTAGCGATCTGAGCAGGGGCTTCCGGCTGGGCAGCCACTCTCTCCGGTTCCGGAGCCGGAGCAGGGACAGCGGCCGGAGCCGGAGCCGGAGTTGCCTGCTGCGCAGGGGTCACCCGGGTCTCAGCATCCGATGGAGCTGCCGGAAGGAATTCGGTGGTCTTCGCGTCGTCGTCATGCGCGCCGTGGTGTGCCAGCGCCAACGGATCCTCGCCGCGTGCAAGACGACGCAAATCCTGGGCGAAGTCCTCTGCGGAGTCGTAGCGCTCCATCGGGTCCTTGGCCATCGCGGTCAGCAGCACCGCGTCGAGGGCCTGAGCCGTGTTTGGGTCGGTGTTGAGCTTCCCCGAAGGTCGCGGCGGCTGGTCCTGAACGTGCTGGTAAGCGACAGAAAGAGGGGTTTCACCGGTGAATGGCGGGGCGCCCGTGACGGCCTCGAAAAGTACGCAGCCGACAGCGTAAATATCGGAACGGGCATCGGCGGTCTTACCGCGCGCCTGCTCCGGCGAGAGGTATTGCGCGGTACCCAGCACCGCCGCAGTTTGCGTCATCGTGGTGGAATCACCGAGCGCGCGAGCGATGCCGAAGTCCATCACCTTCACCTTGCCGGTGTTGGTCAGCATGATGTTCGCTGGCTTGATGTCACGGTGAATAATGCCCGCATGGTGGGATGCCGTCAGCGCATCACACACCGATGCCATGATCGATGCGGCCTTCTTCGGATCGAGCCGCCCCTCACGACGAACAAGATCACGCAGGGTCTCGCCCTGAATCAGCTCCATGACAATGAAAGGCACGCGCCCCATCGGGCTATCCGTCTCGCCGGTGTCGTACACCGACACGATCGACGGGTGATTCAGCAGCGCTGAGTTTTTCGCTTCACGACGGAACCTTGCGAGGAAGTTCTCATCCCTGGCAAGGTCGGCCCTCATCATCTTGACCGCGACAGAGCGACCGAGAACAGTATCTTCAGCGCGGTAGACATCGGACATGCCGCCAACGCCAATGAGCTCGCCGAGCCGATAACGGCCGGAGAGGAGATCGTCATTGCCAGACATTGTTCGTCAGTCCCTTCGGAAGGATTTCCACCAAAACATCTTGTACCTGAATATTACTGTGCATCTGGAGTCCCCAAGGTATTACCGGAGTCATTTCCTAGGGGCAATTGAATACCGGGCAGACCACCGCCGCTGGAGTCGTCGCCACTGTTGTCGCCACTGTCGTTGCCCGAATCCTGAGTCGGTTCGGACGTTTCCGGAGCGGTCTCGCTGGTGTCCTGCTCAGTGGAGCTGTCAGAGGCACCGTCATTGTTGCCGCCGTAGTTTTCACCAGAGTTGCCGCCGTCGTTATTTCCCCAGTTACCGGAATTGTCGCCCGACCAACCGTAACCAGAACCGTCGTTGGGGTCGGTGTTTTCCTCTGTGGTCTGCTGCTGTGACTGGTTCGGAATGTACTGCTCCAAGTTCGGAATGGTTGGCAGTGAACCGGTAGTCGACAGCGAATAGACGACCGCGATAGCACCGGCCAGCAACACTAGCAGCACCAACAGCACAATGCTGCCGCAGCCACAACCGCAGCCGCTGCGCTTCTTTGCCGGCTTACGCTGTCGGGCGGGTTGCTGCGGTGGCCGCTGCGGTTGCTGCGGTGGCTGCGACACCGGCATGGGCGGTCGCGTCATGGCACCGAGTTCGGTGGTCGCCGGGTTGGCAGCGTTGGATTGACGGTGCACCGTTGGGGTCACACCACGCGGCTGTGGTGGGCGGTGCCCCGCGCGCACTCGCAAAACAGCCTGTGCCAGCTCACGGCCATCGGCATAGCGACGCTGCGGATCCTTGCGCAGCATAATGCCGATAAGTTCGCGGATATGCGGATTGACCGTCGGCGCCAACGCAGGTGGTGCCTCGTTGATGTGTGCCACGGCAACCGCGACGGTGGAGTCGCCCTGGAAGGGCCGGGCGCCGGCCACCATTTCGTAGGCGACACAGCCAAGCGAGTAGATGTCTGTCGCCGGACTCACCTGTTTGCCCTGTGCCTGCTCCGGTGAGACATACTGCGCGGTACCGACGACCATGCCGGTACGCGTCAGAGGCACCGCTTCAGCGGCTTTGGCAATGCCAAAGTCGGTAATCTTCACGGTGCCCTCCGGCGTCACCAGGAGGTTGCCCGGCTTAATGTCGCGGTGGACAAGGTTCGCAGCGTGAATTGCCGACAGGCCGTGTGCAGTCTGCTCCAGCACGTCGAGCATCAGGTGCTCTGGCAGGGTGCGACGTCGCTGCAGCACCTGCGACAGAGATTCGCCACGGATGTACTCCATGACGATGTAACACGCGCCGTGGCTGCCGATGTCGCCTTCCTCGTAGGTGACAATCTTCACCACGTTTGGGCTGTTGACGCTGCGCGCAGCGGCGGCTTCGTTCTGGAAACGCTGCCGGAACTCGTAGTTGTCCGAGTACTCCTGGTTCAGAAGTTTGATTGCAACCAGTTCGCCGCTGGTGGCGTCGTCGGCAAGCCAGACGGTGGACATGCCGCCACGGCCGAGCAGACGGCGAACGTGATATCGGTCGCCAACGATGTCTTGAACTTGGTGGGCATCCATGCTTATCGACCCGCCTGTTCGACCGCGTCAATGAGTGCACGGCCAATCGGGGCAGCAACGGAGGCGCCGGTAGCGCCCTGGCCCTGGCCGCCACCGTTTTCCACGACGACAGCCACGGCGACATCGGAGTCCGGCGCGAAGGCGATGTACCAGACGTGCGGTGCGTACTCGCCGCGGACAGCACCGTGTTCCGCGGTACCGGTCTTGGAGGCAATACGCGAACCGTTACCGCCCGAGTGCGACTCGGAGCCGCGCATCAGCTCAGTTACGGTCTCCGCGACCTCCGGCGAAATCGCCTCGCCGGCTTCAATCGGCTTAAAGGACTTGATTTCGGAGAGGTCGGCACCGCGCACCGATTTGATGATCTGGGGTTCCATGCGCACGCCGCCGTTGGCAATCGTGGCGGCGATGATGGCGTTGTCCAGCGGCGTGAAAGACACGTCGCGCTGACCAATGGAGGTCTGACCCAGCGAGGACTGATCCGGAATATCACCGACAGCGGAGGGCTGAATCGGCAGGCCCGCGTCATCGTGGGTCTCACCGATGCCGAATCGCTTAGCGACGTCCTTGAGCGCATCGGCCCCGTACTGCATACCGAGCTCAGCGAATGCCGTATTACAGGACTGCGCGAAAGCCTGGCGGAGAGTTGTAGTAGCCCCACCACAGGTCGAGCCACCGTAGTTCTCCAACGTAGTGGTGGTATCCGGCAGCGTAATCTGCGGTGCGCCAGTGACCGAGGTGTCCGGGGAAGCGCCTTGCTCCAGTGCCGTGACCGTGGTCAACACCTTGAAAGTGGAACCCGGCGGCAGCGGACGCTGAGTGGCGTGGTTGAGCAGCGGTGCGCCCTCATTGTTATTGAGGGACTGCCAGGTACTCTCGTCGCCGGCGGCGATGTCATTCGGGTTGAACGACGGTGTGGAGGCCATCGCGAGAATTTCACCCGTCGATGGGCGAATGGCGACGGCGGAGCCGACGTAGCCGCGTTCAGCGAGTTGTTGGTACGCAGTCCGCTGAGCGTTCGGCAACAGCGTCAGCTCCGTGGAGGCCCCAGAGGGTTCCTTGCCCGTGACCATGTCGAGGGCGCGGGAGGTAAACAGCGAAGGGTCGCTGCCGTTCAAGATCTCGTTCTGAGAGCGTTCGATACCGGCGGAGCCGTAGATGTCCGACAGGTATCCGACCACCGCGGCATATGCCTCCGGGTTGGTGTCGTAGCTGCGGTCATAGAAGCCGCTCTCGCCCTTGACCGAGTGGGCCAGAATGTCGCCGTCAGTGGTGATTTGGCCGCGAGGTTTGGACTTTTCCTCCAGGAACTGGCGGCTATTCAGCGGATTGTGGGCGTACTTATCCTGCTGGAAACCCTGGATGTAGGTCAGGTTCGCCAGTAGAAGAACGAAGAGTCCGAGAACGACAACAAAGATTTGGCGAATGGTCTTATTCATCTACTGGTTCACCTCCTGAGATGCGGTGGCATTGTCGTTGAGGCCCGAAGAGTTGCTTGGAATTCCCCAGGGGCGGTTGGCCTCATCAGAGACGCGCAACACGATAGCCAACATGATGTAGCTGGCCAACAGTGAGGAACCACCGGCTGACATGAACGGAGTAGTCAGACCGGTCAGCGGCATCAGCTTGGAAACACCGGCTGCAACCACGAACAGCTGAATGGCCATCGAGAATGCGACACCGGCCGCCAGCAGCTTGCCAAAGGAATCACGTACCGCCAAGCTCGCCGAAATACCGCGGGAAATCAGAATCGCGAACAGCAGGATGATGGCACTCAGACCGGTAAAACCGAGCTCCTCACCAAAGGCCGAGAGGATGAAGTCAGAGTGTGCCACCGGAATGTTCTGTGGGTAGCCCTGGCCCAGACCGGTGCCACCGATGCCACCCCAGCTCATGCCGAACAGACCCTGGGAGAGCTGATAGCCGCCCTCGTCGTAGGAGCCCAACGGATCCAGGAAATGCGTGACTCGCGCCTGAATCTTGTCCGAAACCATGTAGACACCGACAACGCCGACGGTCACCAGCACCATGCCGATGATCAGCCAGGAACCACGACCGGTGGCAGCGTAGAGCATTGCCAGCACAGTGCCGAAGAGCACCAGCGCCGGGCCAAAGTCATTCTGCAGAGCCATGATGACGGTAGCGATGCCCCAGATCAGCAGAATCGGACCCAGGTCGCGAACACGCGGGAAATCAATGCCCAGGAAACGCTTGCCCGCCACATTGAACAGCGAGCGCTTATTCACCAGCAGCTGAGCAAAGAAGATCAGCAGCATGACCTTGGCAAACTCACCCGGCTGCATGGAGAACGGGCCGATGGAAATCCAGATGCGGGCATCAGCATTAATCGACGACGGCCACACCAGCGGTAGCGCCAACAGAATCAAGCCGCCGAGACCCAGCAGATACGAGTACTGCGACAGCGAGTGATGGTTGCGCAGCAGGACGATCACGCCGATAAACAGTGCGACACTGAGTACGGTCCACATGATCTGGTTGCGCACCAACGAGGTGTCATTGGCCAGGTCGAGGCGGTGAATCATCACCAGCCCCAAGGCATTGAGCGTTGCTGCAACCGGCAGCATCACCTGATCGGCGTTGGGCGCCACAAAGGTCAGCGCGATATGCGCCACTGCAAAGATCACAAAGAATCCGCCAATGATGTAAAAGACATCTGCGGTCAGAGAGTTGCCCTGAGCCAGTTCCAGTGAAATTAGTGCCAAAAGCAACAATCCTGCCGACAGCAGCAGCAGGAGCATTTCCTTCATCCGAAGCTGTCGCTTCGTGGTAGTTTCACTCATTTTCGCACCTGCCTACAGTTGACTCCTGGCTTCGAGCCCAGCTTTTCATCCTTCTTGTCATCGTCGGAAACGGACAGACATACCGGCAGTGCCGACTCCGCCAAACGGCCAATCTGGTCGCTGACACCGTCGTAGGAATCAGCCGGCAGACCTTCCAGCGAATTGCGTGCCGCCGGTGAGAGATCTTCCGGCGTCATGATGTGGCAGTCGACCTTCTCCTTCGGCGTCCCAGCCGGAGGAAGCTGAACTTTATTGTCATCGGTCAAACAGATGAACTGATGTGGCTCTTGCAGATCGAAGCCCAGCAAACTGCCGGGCACGCCGTGCATCAGCTGCACCTGCCCGTCGACCACCGCGAGATGGTACATCGACTCCTTCTTCTGCCAGCCCCAAATACCAAGGCCGACCAACCCGGCCACCAGCACCAGCACCACAGAAATAACTAGCCACTTGCCCTTGGAAGCTTTCTTCTCCGGCGCCGAAGTCACTGCAATTTCCTGTGACTTCCGCGGGCGGAGTGCCGCCGCGCGTCCCGCTGACGTATTGGGGCGGGGGAGTTCCTCCTCCGCACTCTGCAGGGCACCGGCCAGGGCGGGCTCGTAAGGCGTGCGTGCCGACGAATCGACAACATCGGCAACCACCACGGTGATGTTATCCGGACCACCGGACTTCAACGCGTAGTCAATGAGCTTGGTAGCGGCCTCGTCCGGAGTGCCCTCCGAGAGCACATCCTTGATGGTGTCCGCGGACACTGGATCGGATAGACCATCCGAGCACAGCAGGTAGCGATCGCCCTCGTGAACATCGCGATAAGACAAAGTAGGCTCCACCGGGCGACCGGTGAGAGCCTTCAAAATCAGTGAGCGCTGAGGGTGAATTGCCGCTTCTTCTTCGGTGAGATTGCCCTCATCCACCAGGGACTGCACATAGGTGTCATCCCGGGTAATGCGGATGAGCTCCCCGTCGCGCAGCAGATAGCCACGCGAGTCACCGACATGGCACATGCCCAGGCGGGTGCCGTCGAAAAGCAGAGCAGTCAGCGTAGTGCCCATGCCTTGCGTAGAGGGGTTCTGCTCAATTTCATCCGCAATGGAGTTATTGCCCTCCATGCAGGCGCTGCGCAGGGACTCGAGCAAATCGGGGCCGGGCTGATCATTGTCCAGCCGAGAGACGGCCGCAATCATCAGCTGAGATGCGATTTCTCCGGCGGCGTGGCCACCCATGCCGTCGGCAAGCGCGAGCAGACGCGAACCCGCATAGGCGGAGTCCTCGTTGTTCTGTCGGATGAGGCCGCGGTCAGAGCGGGCCGTGTAATTCAGAGCAAGACTCATGGTTGCAACCTCAAAGTTGTACGGCCAATACGAAATTCCATACCCGAAGCCAGGCGTTCCGGCTGTTCCACGCGCTGGCCATTGAGGAATGTGCCATTGCGGGAGTCCAGATCCTCCAAGTACCAGATGCCGTCGCGGTTGATGACGCGAGCGTGCTGGCCCGAGGCGAAGTCATCGTTGAGAACGAAGGCATTCGACTCTGAACGGCCAATAGTGATGTCGCGTTGGTTGTTTAGGTTCATGCGCGAACCCGCCAGCGGCCCGGAGGTGACAAGGAGCTGATGTGGAGTCTGCGAGCGCTGGAAACGCTTGGCCGGAGCACTGCTGGCCTGCCGAAGTGGGCGCAGCGGAGCCGAGCCTGTTGTTTCTGTACGCAGGGTGCGAAGCGTCATCCAAATGAAAAACCACAGGACGACCAGCACGCCGATGCGCGAAAGCAGAAAAACGATAGCTTCCACGTCCGAGGAACCTCCTTATGTAGAGCTGGTGGGTCCGCAAACCGAACACACGGACGTAATTATTCCAGGAATGTGTCGGCAAACCTAGGGCAGTGGCATGTGAACCTGGTGAACCTCACTACTTAGCGGATCTGAATCAGCGGATTTAACTAGCGGATCTGAACTTCGAGAACAGAATGCCCCAGCGAGATTTCGTCGCCGTCAGCCAGCAGCCAGTTCTCAATGGGTTCGCCATTGACAATGGTGCCGTTGGTCGAATGCAAATCGACGAGCACAGCGTCCTGGCCATCCCACGTGATCTCGGCATGTTGGCGGGAAACACCAGTATCCGGGAGGCGGAAGTCGGAAGCGGTGCCGCGGCCGATGATGTTCGAACCATGGCGCACCTCAAATACGCGCGAGGAGCCGTCCTGCAACAGCAGGGTGACGGTCTTTTCCTGGGACTGGTCTTCGCCCACGGCCGCGCTGCTCAGCTCAGTTGCCGGTTCCGGGTCGACCGCGGGGATGGGGCGGGAAGCGGTGGGGAACTGCTCAGCTTCCGGCTGCGGGTGGTAGGCGGCAGAGGTCTCTGCAGCTTGGGGTTCATCATCGCTTTGCGACGGGGCTGCGTCAGTGTTGGCATCATCTGCACTGTCCTCGAATGGGACGAACTCCGAGGTGCCCACGGTGTCCTCGGTGAAAGTGCTGGCCGTCTTCAACTGGCCGGTGTGGAGAGACTCCACTGCCTGCAGGTGGACGCTAATGGAACCGGTGAAGCCCCAGCCGTTGTTACGGCAGTAGCGTGTCATGCGGTCAGCCAACTGATTCGGCAGGTTGGGCTCGGACGCAGAAAGGTTCTTGTAGTCGGCAGCGCTGATGCCAATGCGGAAATCATTGGGTGCCAAGTACTGACCGTTGGCGTCCTGCATCAGGAAGTCTTCAATTTCCTGCTTCAGGCATTCTTCTAACTCATTCGGGACAACCTTGCCGCCGAACACGCGCGCAAAGCTGTTATCGAGCCCGCGCTGAAGCGAGCTATCGAGCTTGCGGATGCGTCCTAGGAAATCCATCTGACTAAAGAAATTCGCCTTCTCCCGCCAAACCGCGGCGGGTTACGTGAAAAAATGTGCACAAAAATTATCGATACTTAAGCAACAGTATAGAGCCCTACACCTTCAGTTAAGGGCTAGGAACTACTGAGGTTTATCAAATAGTGACGACGGTTGTGGAGGAAGTTGCTATTGCTAAGTGCTGAAAAGTGGTGGAAAACGCGCGCTGGCCTGGGGATTTGGTGGTGTATTAGCGCGGGGTGTTATAGTTCTATTCGTTCCCACGGGCGAGTGGCGGAATGGCAGACGCGCTGGCTTCAGGTGCCAGTGTCCTTTACGGACGTGGGGGTTCAAGTCCCCCTTCGCCCACAGCGAAGATCCTCGGAAGTGTAAAAGCTTCCGAGGATTTTTTTGTTTGCGGTGGCGGTTGGAGTGGGGTTTGGGTTGAAGCAGAGGCAGATGCTGAGCTGAGATTGTTGGCTTGTCCTTTACCCCCCCCTTTAACCCTGTCCGGCACTTATGGCCAGGTTTCGGGGACTTATCGATGTATTCTCGACTTATCGATGCTTTTTCGGCACTTATGCGCACGCTGTGGGCCAGGCTCTTTCACTTGTCGATGCGCTATTCACTTGTGGACACGCTGTAGCGCATCGATAGGTGAATAGCGTGGCCATAAGTCGTCGGATGCGTCGGCCAGCTAGCATTGCAACGGCTCACGAGAAGAAATGTAGAAATCTCACAACTCATTTTGTATTGAAAGTAGAAGAAAACTGGTAGGGTCAGGCGGTCATTGCATCATGGATA
>NZ_KV799330.1:0-63554 GCF_001809925.1 Corynebacterium sp. HMSC064H12
CAAACACATAAACTGCCTGGCCACGCTGACCTCCGAATACATTACACACATGCCCCTATTTAAGCGAATCCGCTGGTAGAACCTGGAAAACGAATCACTTTAGTTAACTCTGTATGCCAGATTTGAGCCTTCCTACGGCTCGGGCGCTACTTTTCAGCAACTCAGCAATTGACCAATTACTTAGTCAGAGCCGCCTTGTCACCTGCGAGTCGTCGCCAAGCAGTGGCAGACGCGACCCCCATCAGCGCACCCGCACCCAGAAACACGCTGCCTGCACCCATCGCGGTAGCACCCAAACCAGCAACCGGCGGCAGGATGACCTGCGCCAAGCGGTTACCCATCAGTCGGATGGATAGCGCCTGAGCGCGCACCTCGGCATCCACCAGGGAGCTCACCCACGTCATTGACATGGGCATGACAAAACCCCACGCCAAGCCACAGATACCAACCGCGACAACCATCAGCCACGCACTCTGTAGCCACGGCATTGCCAAAAGCGGCAGGACACCGGCACAAACTGCAATGATAAGGACTCGATTGCGATTAGCTCGGTGCAAAACAGTCGGCATGAGGGCTCGGGAAATAATCGCGAGGCCACTACGCGCACCAAGGATTACCGTCACCTCGGCAACACTAAAGCCCAGTTCGCGTCCCAGCACCGGCACATATGCCGTCAACAGGTCAATGGCTACGATGACCGCAATTGATACAGCCATGGCGCTGGACATGCCGTCGATACGCAGGATGCTTAAGACCGATGCGCCGCTGGCTTCGGCCTGCCCCGGCCGCCTCTCGTCCATCCGGCTGCGGTCGCTAACAGTCGACGCCGGGGATTGCTCAGTTGAGCTAGCAGCTTGCACTTCGGCGGCTGCATTCGCTTCGTGCCGTCGATAAGCAGTTGCGACCGGCCAGCCGATGACCAGGGCGACCGCGCCGATTCCCGTCATCACCCAGAGCGCGAAAGTTGTAGCGGTCATAGTGCTGCCGTCGTGGTTGGGAGTGAGCAGACCTGCACCGACAATGCCGAGGAACTGCCCGACGGAAATTCCGAGCGTGAAATAAGCAAAGAGGCTATCGAGCCCGGCGACGCCGCCACGCAGGTGCGAAACCATGCCTTGAGCGGCGATGAGCGTGGTCATGTGGGCAAAACCCAGGGCCACGTAGCCGAGCAGAAGAATAGGTAGGTTCGGCGAGAGCGCCATTACTGCTGCCGCGATGACGGTGGCGACGAGACCGGAGTACATGACTTCGGTGGCGCGATGACTGTCGACAAGCTTGCCGGCGGGAAGCGCAATAATAAGAGGTACAAGTGAAAATGCGGCAGTGAACCAGCCGACGGTGGCGGCGGAACCGCCAAAATCGAGGACTCGCCAAGAAAGCAGCACGCGACCGCCGTTGAAAACCGCTTGTCCCAACACAGTAATGAGAACCAATAGGCCGAACCAGCGTCTCATACCTGTTTGTAACTCCCCTTCTCCTGTGTGGTCGTACTCTTCGCGGGGCGATTTCTTTGCACGTCAATACCTAAATTGATCGGTGCCTTCTCGTCGACTCGCACTCCTGCCAACCCGCGAAGAGCGGTCAAAGTGATGCGGCTTATTAAGAATAGTCCCTGAAGTTAAACATGTTTAGCGCATAGAATGAATTATTCGGGCATCCTTGTCGATGTAACCGGTTTGCTTATTTAGTTAATAAAGAATCAGGAATTAGGAGCCATGCTTGAACGCACATTGGTGTTCGTCGATACGTCATATTTATTGGCGAGCTTTTACAACTCGTGGGAAACCGGAGCCCGCGGGCAATTAGAAATCGACCTTAGAGAAGTAGTTAGTGTCCTTGACCGAATGATTAACCAGCAGCTGAACCAGCCAGTTCAGCGGCAACTTTGGTACGACGGCATCCCGGAGTCGGGGCCGCATCGTTACCAGCGCTCACTGCGCACGATTGATGGTGTGCAGCTGCGCGCAGGTCAGCTCATTGAATGGGGTGACCGACGGACTCAGAAGGCCGTCGATACGCGACTCGTCGCAGACATGGTCGTCGCCGGCCTGCGCAACCAAGTTTCCGATATCGTGCTGGTCTCGGGCGATGCGGACATGCTGCCCGGCGTCGCTGAGGCTTCGGCTGCCGGTGTGCGTGTGCATCTCTACGGCTTCGGCTGGGACTCCATGTCCGGTGCACTTCGCCATGCCTGCGATTCGACGACAATCCTCGATCCCCGCGAGGACTTCGCCGACGCCATGCAGCTCAACGTCCTTGAAGGCCCAATCCCACCGGTCGTCCGCACGAATAAGCCGCTGGGCGATGCCGAACCAATCGAGGATCTCGGCGCCACCTGCGTGCCGGATACGCGCATCACTCCTCCGGGCGAGGGCTCGCTTGACGACGGCACGGAGAACACTCCCTCCGCTGCCGACGGTGACGCTGCTTCGCCGGAGGCCGGCACTCCGGAGGTTCCGCAGGACCAGCGCGTTGTGCCATCCCCCACGGCTGACAGCGACTCCGACTGTCGCAGCGAAGACAATGCCGCAGCCACGCCGACGGCCAAGGCCGACTCGCCGAAGTTCAACGAGGTCGAGCACGCGGCCAAGATGGGTGCCCGGGAAATCCCGGCGCAGGCTGAGCACCGCGCTGAGGTAGAGCGCACCGGCGGTTCAGAAGCTACACGGGTGGATTCCGCTGCTTCGGGCGTTTCGGCTGCCTCGCCAACGCAGCAAACGCACCCAGCGCAGCCTTCTCCAGCGGCCATGCCCGGCGCGACAGTCAACACTGGCAGTGGGGCTGGTAACGACACTGCGAACAACAGCGGAGCCGAGAATGCAGGTGCGTCTGCCTCCGATTCCGCGTCGTCGACTGCAACCGGCAGTGGGGAGTCGGCGACGGAGTCGTCGACAAGCGAAGACGGTGCCAACACGAGTACGCCGAAACCAAGCCCGCGGCCGAATCCTTCGATGATGGCGCCAAGGAGGAAGCTGCGTAGTCGATACGTGCCCCTGCCGAACGAGGTGTGGGCATCCGCGGGTTTTCAGACGCCGTTCGATGTGGGACAGCAGTACGCGAACTGGTGGTACGAGAATATTGCAAACGAGCAGGCGCGCGATAGTGCCCACTTGCTCTCTGGTGGTGGGCTGCCACCGGACATTGATCGTCCGCTGCTGCAGTTTGCGTGCGAAACCCTGCACGAATACACGCTGACGGAGACGCAGCGCGTCAATCTGCGCGATGGTTTCCACGCCGGTATCCGCGGAGTGCTGCTCGCGCGGAAGAACGGCGAATTGGAGTAATAGCGCGCCTCACGGATTCGGCAGTTTCGGTGGCTTCAGCACTGCTGGCGCTACTGTCGCTGCTGTCGCTGCTGGCGCGAGAAAGTGTCGGGGTTTATGTCAGTTTAGGGTGGTTTTTCCCGCTCAAACTGACATAAACCCCGACACTTTCTTGTTGACGATTGTTGGCAACTGGTGAACGCTACTTCGCTTCGTCTGCGTCCGTTGTGGTGCCCTCAACGGCCTCAACGGACTCGGCGGACTCGGCGGCCTCCAGCTCGCCGGCGTTATCCTTCGCGGCAGAACCGGATTCGAGAGCAGCGTTTTCATTATTCATCTGGGCACGAATTTCGGCCAGACGCATGTCAGCAGCGGCATCGCGAGTCGAAGTCTCGATCTCAGCCATACGACCTGCCTGTGAGGATTCCGCGAGCTCCTGAGCGCCCAACGCATTGGCGTAGCGGCCTTCAATCTTCTCACGGACCGAATCCAAAGTCGGCACATTCGGATCCTCGGAAATACCCTGCATGCTCTGGAGAGTCTTCGACGCGGTCTCTTGCATCTTGGCCTGATCGGCCTGCGACTCCAGCTTGCGGATATCCTGCTTAATCTGCTCGTAGCGAGCCTGCGACTGCTGCGCCTGACGCTGTGCCTCCTCAGCAGCAGATACGGCCTGCTGGTGGAGCTGCGTAGTATTTTCCAGCTCCTTTTCAACATTCACCAGCTGGGTGGCAAACACCTCAGCAGTGCTTTCCATCTTCTGTGCAGTGGCCTCATCGCCCTTGGCACGAGCTTGATCCGCATTGGCGAGTGCCTGCCGGGTGTTCTCGGTAATCTTGTCACGCTCAGAGGTCAACCGCCCCAGCTGCATTTCCAGCTGATTGCGGTTGCCGATGATAGCCGCAGCCTGACGCTGAATCTCCTGATGGCGCTGACGCTCGGCCTCAGCTGCCTGTGCAATCTGAACCTTAGGATCCGCATTGTCCTCGATCTTCTTATCGAACGAAGACATCATGTACTTCCAGCCCTTGGCAAATGGATTAGCCATGCAAATCCAACCTTCCTCAACATATGCGGAATAACTAATCGGAACCGAGAAGATTCCATCTCTTAAAAAATTGTACGTGAGCTAGCTCGCTCTCTCTCGGCAAACGGAAAGAGCTGGTTACCGACAAGCAAGACTCCCCCAGAGTTGTAAACTCTCTAAACATGGTTCATTGCCCTCAACGCGCGTACCGCGGACTTGCCGCGAGTCTCGCCGCGGTAATTACTCTGTCAGCAACTGCGCCGCTGGCTAACGCGACAGTCACCGCAACTGCTGACTCCACCGATACCGGTGCATTTTCGCAGGTAGTCGTAGCAGCTCCATCGTCAACGGAGCCGGCTAAGCCCTCCGACGCAAAAACCAAGAAGACCACCGAAAAGCCAACTGAAAAGGCTCCCGAGAAGAGCACAGGGCGAACCGCAGAGAAGTCGGCGGAACAGTCGGCTGAGAAGTCGACCGAGAAAACCTCTTCACCGACATCGGAAACGTCCTCGACGGAGCCGTCGGAAAGCACTGTGAAAAGTGAGCCGAAGGAGTTTCCCCCACTTGTGCCAGGGGCGAAGACCCAGTGGGGCCTTGGCGTGCAAACTCGTCTCGACGAAGTGACTGAGAAGTTCGACGCTAAGGGCGGCATGCTCGGCATGGGCATTCTGGATCGCCAGACCGGTGAGTTCATCTGCAACTCACACTGTGATGATGTTTTTCGCCTCGCCAGCCTGATGAAGGTATTCGTCGCCGACGTTGTGGCCTATTCCAACTACACGCAGCCGAAGAAGGGCGAGATTGTCGCTGGCCAGGGTGATATGCCGGTTGAGGGCAACCCCGACGCCATGCTGCGCGACGACATGATTCGATACTCCAACAACGAAGCAACTGACGAGCTGTGGGATTCCTACGGCGGTGTACGCATCGTTGACAATGTCCGACAGCGCTACGGCCTCTCGGATAAGACTGTCGGCTCACCTATGTGGGGAGCCACCACCAGTACGCCAGCCGACATGGTTGCCTACTTTGACCGGATGCTGAGCGAAGAAGGCGGGCTGAGCGACACGGAGACCAAATACATGCGTCAGCTGATGTACTCACTGCCGCGCTACTCCTACGGCGATGCAGACCAGAACTTCGGTCTGCGTGCAGCGCTACCGAAGGAAACGATTGCCAACAAGTCCGGTTGGTACGAAGAGCAGCACACCACTGCCGGATTCCTTGGCGACGATGACCGTTACGCTATCGCGGTTCTGGGCAAAAACCTGACCGCCAACGAACTCACCGAAGCTGTCAAGCACGTGTTCCCAGACGGGCAGGTTCTGCCAACAGGTGAGAAGGAGACAAAGCACGCCCGCACCAGCGCACCACTGTCGATTGAGGAGGACTCGAACAAAGTCGCTCCAGCCCTGTGGGCGCTAGTAGCAGCACTCGCTGGCTTTGGTATTGGCTGGCTCATTCGTGGCCAGCGCGCGGACTAGATACAAAAAGCCCCCGCGCGCTTGAGGGCTAGTTCAGGCGCGGGGGCTTACGCGGAAGTGCTCCAAGTCGGAAAACGCACAGTATGCGGGCTGAACCGCAGAGTTTACTCGGTAGCGCTATCCTGTGCGGCCTGCTCGGCAATTTGCGCACGGACATCATCCATGTTCAGCTCCGAAGCCTGGCCAACCAGATCGCTCAGGGCGGCCTCCGGCAGCACACCAGAGTGCTGGAACAGCAGGATTCCCTCGCGGAAAACAAACAGCGTCGGAATCGACTGAATGCCCAGGGCTGCCGAAACCTCCTGGTTGGCATCGGTGTCCAGCTTTGCGAACACTACCTCTGAGTGCTTCTCCGAAGCCTTCTCATAAATCGGGGCGAACTGGCGGCACGGACCGCACCAGGATGCCCAGGCATCAACGAGCACAATGTCGTTGTTCTGAATAGTCTCAGCGAAAGTCTCGTTCGTAATATCAACAGTTGCCATGGGTCTAACTCCTCTTACTCTTTAACGTCGTGTTCTAACTTCACGTTCTTTACGTAGGTTTTTACCCGTTAGTCTCCCACAACGCACGCGGGGGTCGTTTCATTCCCGCCGGGTTCGCGGGAACGTCGTAAAGCGGCGCGTGCTAGTGGTTGATGCGGACAGTGTTGGCCTGTTTACCCAGGCCATCGATGGTGATGACCATTTCCTGGCCATCCTGAAGGTAGGTCTGCGGGCTCATGCCGTGGCCAACACCCGCCGGCGTTCCCGTGGAGATGACATCGCCCGGGTTCAGCTGCACGAACTGTGAGATGTAGGCGATCAACTTTGCCGGGGAGAAAACAAGGTCCGCAATCGGTGCATCCTGGCGCAGCTCTCCGTCGACGTATGTGCGCACCCGCGCGGAGTCCGCATCGAAAGCATCAGCCGTGAGCATCCACGGCCCGAAAGCACTGGCGCGCTGCAACGTCTTCCCCTGTAGCCACTGCGCGGTGGCATACTGGAAATCGCGCTGGGTGAAGTCATTCATAATCGCGTACCCAGCGATAGCGTCCTGCGCCTGCTCCTCCGACACCCGCAAGCAGGTCTCACCGACGATAACCGCGAGCTCGCCTTCGTAATCGAGCTTCTCCGCGCAGGCCTCCGGCACTCGGATATCATCCTTCGCGCCAGCGACGGCATCGGCAAACTTTGCGAATAACGTCGGCACCTCGGGGCGCTGGTGCCCCATCTCGTCGATGTGCGCGGCATAGTTCAGGCCGACGCAGACAATCTTGCCCGGCCGCGTAATCAGCGGTGCGAACGCCCACGCGCTCTCCGCCATGACGTTGTCAGGGTTGTTCCCCGCCTCCGCCAAGAGTTCTTCCGCTTCACGACGCCACGTTGGCCGCGCTAACACATCTCCGAGACAGTGGTCATCAAAAAGGACCGCTACCCCGTCGCCGAGAACAGCGGCGCGGGTTGCACCCTGATATCGCAACGTTGCTAGACGCATGGCTTTCTCATTTCTTCATGGCTATTCTCTGTGTCACTTCTGCCGCCTGATCGGCTCCCGGTTCCACGCTACCGCCTTGTTGAGCTGAATTAGGAAGCAGGTTCGCTCTTAGGCTGCCGCGGAGCCTCGCCTTCAGGCAGGGAAGAAGGATTCTGACTGCGCTGAAGGGCACGCTGCCCCGGCGTAGTCATGCGCACTACCCACGCAGGACGGACAAAGAGCCACCCGGCACCGATGGCAAGCAGCAACCTGTGCAGACCAAGACACAGCATCGCCGCAATGATAGTCACCAGCGGCGTCATGATGACCAAATGTGGGTCCTTCGGCAGAATGAGGTCACAAATAATCATGACCACAACCAACATTGGAATGTGCATGAGGAAGATAGGCAGCGTTCGGCCGCCAACCTTTTCAAAGGGCACAACTAGGCGAGTGTTCTGCAGCATCGCCATAATATTGATTGCAGCCAGTGCGCCAGTGGTGGACAGGTACACGCGGGTGAAGCCGACGTTGCCTTCGTTAAAGCTCGAGTAGGTCGCCTGCACCCAGATCGCCACCGACAGGAACGCCGTCAGCGTCACTAGCAGTGAGAGGCCGCTGCGACGCTGTGCCATCCGGAAAATCCAGGGCGCACCGTACATGCCCAGCACGTAGAAGAACAGCATCTTGGTGACAAAGTCCCACGACCAGCTGGACGAGGCAAAAGGTGCCCATGCACTAATGAGGCCTGTAACGATGAGCTGAATCACCGGATGTACCCAGCGAAATGCTCGTGTGAGAATTGCGAACAGCGCCAGCGCCCACAGGAACCAAAGGTAGGAAGTTGGTTCGATGATCGCGTGAAGCGTGTTGTAAATTCGCGGCCCCCACGCGCTGTGGTCCGTGATCGGCGGCGGAGATACTATGCCATCGGCATCCACGTGCGTATACGGCATGAGGAAAAGCACGAAGTCACGCAGTGGAACCCAAATCACGTAGAGATAGACCATCACCCAGATTCGGCGATTGGCTAACTTATGCCACGACTCCTTAAGTGCCTTGCCGGCGAACAGCCCAGATAGCAGGAAAAACAGCGGCATACGGATTGGTCCGAGGAAGAAGTTAATCCCCGCCCACTGCGCCGTGTAGTAACCGTGCGCTTGCAGCTCTGTGATGGCATGGCCAAGCACAACTAAAAGAATGCACAGCCCCTTAGCCGCATCTACCCAACCGACGCGCTGTTTCGGCGCACTCTTCTGCCTTTTCGCTTTGGCCTCCGCTGCCACGGGAGCGGCAGTTGGTGACATAGTGCTTCCCCGCTTCCCGACGACTCCGCGTAACCCTCAAAACCTTCAAAACCATCAACGCACGAAAACTCGCCCTATTGACTGTCACTCACCTTACCTAGCCACCCGGATTGCACTAATTCTGGGTGGCTAGGCCAGGCACCTAGAGAGAACCGCTGGGCTCCTCCGCCAGGTTGGCGAACCTGGAGTAATGCAGCTGGTGGGCCACAGCAATGCTTCCGGTCGGTCCACCACGGTGCTTTGCGACGATAATATCCGCCTCACCAGCACGTTCATGGTCAGCCTCCTGCGAGTCCGGCCGGTAAATCAGCATGACGATATCGGCATCCTGCTCCAGCGAACCCGACTCACGCAGGTCCGAGACCTGTGGCTTCTTATCTGTGCGAGCTTCCGGACCACGATTCAGCTGCGAAATTGCAATCAGCGGTACCTCGAGCTCCTTCGCCAACAACTTGAGCTGACGGGAGAACTCCGAGACCTCTTGCTGCCTGGACTCGACTTTTTTACCCGAGCTCATCAGCTGCAGGTAGTCGACCACGATCATCTTCAGATCGTGCTTCTGCTTCAGCTGACGTGCCTTCGCGCGAATTTCCATCATGGTCAGGTTCGGCGAGTCATCAATAAACAGCGGAGCATCACGAATCTTGTCGCCGACCTCGACCAGCTTTGTCCAGTCCCGCTCATCCAGGTCACCGGAGCGCAAAGATGCCATGTTGATCTTCGCCTCTGCGGACATGATGCGCATCATGATTTCATTGCGCGACATTTCCAACGAGAAAATTGCGCTGGTCATGCCGTTGCGAATCGAGGCCGAACGCATGAAGTCCATTGCAAGCGTGGACTTACCCACACCCGGACGGGCCGCAATAATCACCATCTGACCTGGGTGAAGGCCATTTGTCAGCTTGTCCAGGTTGGTAATCCCCGTCGGCACACCCTGCGCCAGACCGCCGTTTTGGGTAATAAGATCCAGTTCCTCCAGCGTGTCATCCAGGACATCGGCGATGGGAACGTAGTCATTCTTCGTGTTCTCACGTCCAACGCTGAAAATGAGCTGCTGCGCCTCATCCACCAGCTGCTCCGGCTCCGTGTCCTCCGCGCCCGCATAGCCAATCTGGGCGATCTTCGTGCCGGCCTCTACCAGGCGACGGATTGTCGCCTTCTCCGCAACAATGCGGGCATAGAACTGCGCATTCGCCGCCGTTGGCACCAGGGAGGCCAAGGTGTGCAGGTACAGCGGACCACCGATGCGCTCCAGGTCTCCAGTTCGATCCAGACGACCTGCCAGCAAAATGGGGTCAATTTCCGAGGACTCACCGTAGAGGTGCAAAATCGCCGAGTAAATCGTCTGGTGCGCCGGTCGGTAGAAATCCTCCGGTGTCAGCTGCTCGTACACATCCGCAACGACCTCTGAGTTCAGCAGCATCGCGCCGAGCACACTCTGCTCCGCCTCGATATTGTGCGGCGGGGTGCGCTCAAAAGTCGCGCCCGCGACCGCACTCGCACGAGCGCCACGACCACGGTCTCGCTCCCAGTCCCGCGCCCCAGATCCGCTTGCCGACGATCCGTTGCCCGAGCTCTGAGAGAAGGAATACTCCTCCGGTGGCGCATCCTCTACCGGCGGTTCCGGGGGCAGCGGAACGTCATCGAAGGAATCATCGTGGGAATTCACCGAGTAGGACGACGCCTCGTCCCCTGCTCCTGAATGACCACCATCACCTACAGGCTGACTCATCGTGAGCAGCTCCTCCCCTTCTGGACCACTTAGGTGCCTTTTCAACCCTGTTGCTGACTGACCGTCACACTCAATATGCCTGTTCCGCCCGCCAGCATTGGACACCTGACTACCTACCGCAGTTATACCTGCTCGAGCGGATTGACGGACCTGTAAAAGTACCCTTTAAGGCCCCAGAAAACAATCCTCGACAGGGGTTATCCCCGAAGTTATCCACAGCACCTGTGGATAAGCCTGGGGAGAACATGTGCACAATCAAGAAAAGTCCAGGTGAACGGTCCGTAACCCTAAACCGCCGCTTGAATGTTAACGGGGGTAGCGGAGTTTCAACCCGAAAATATTCTATCTACGCAGGTCAGTGCGTATTTGCCTTAATCCTGCACAAATGTAATCCTCTGTTACCCCTTTAGCATCGATGCTGCTCATGCGGAGATTATTAACGATGAATTAATAAAAATCTCGTGCACTCCAGAAGAGTTATCCACGGCAGCCAGGCAAGTTACCCACAGGTTTATCCACAGAAATCATTGTTAGCCTGTGGACAAGTCGTAGACGCTCTTTCCAGCACCTGCATAAAAGGCTTTAAACCAGCCTTAAACCACGAAAAGCCCTGACCTTTCACTACGAAAGATCAGAGCTTCACGTGTGCTGTTGTCATTGGGCCTCAGAGCCCGCGCAGTCTTTAAACGCGGTGCTCGTCAGCCGCCGTCAAAGTAAAAACTCTAAACCGCGAACTTACGCGGCGACGACCTGTACGGAAACATGCGCGGTAATCTGCGGGTGCAGCGCGATGTCAACGGTGTGCTTACCAAGGGACTTGATCTGGCTCGGAGCAAGCACGACTGCGCGCTTGTCGATAGCCTGACCGGAAGCCTTACGAACTGCATCGGCGATGTCACCCTTGGTGACAGAACCGAACAGCTTGCCATTTTCCGAAGCCTTCACAGCAACGGAGACGTTGTCGAGCGAATCAATCTTCTGCTTGACTTCACGTGCATGGTCGAGGTCGCGGATAGCGCGAGCCTCCTGGGCACGACGAATGCCCTCGATCTGCTTTTCTGCGCCGCGGGTGGCAACAATTGCCAGTCCGCGAGGAAGCAGGTAGTTACGTCCGTAGCCGGCCTTGACCTCAACGATGTCGCCTGCGACACCGAGCTTGTCAACGTCGGCGGTGAGGATCAGCTTCATGATCCCTGCCTTTCGCTGGATATGTCTTTAAAAGATTATGAGAATTGTGGATGCTAAATCTGCTGCAAACTAGTCACGTAGTGCCGTGGCTGGAAGGAGCTTAGAACGGAGGCTCATCGCCGCCGAAGCCGCCACCGGCCGGAGGAGCTGAGTTCCACGGATCTTCCGCAGGAGCTCCGCCACCAAAACCGCGATCGCCCTGTCCACCCTGGTTGCCCTGGTTTCCACCAAAGCCACCGCCGAAACCACCACCGGCATTTCCGCCCTGGCTGCGGTTGCCGCCGCCAAAGTTTCCACCGCCGTTGCGTGGAGTGCGCGTGACCTGAGCTCGAGCGAACTTCAGGGACGGGCCCACCTCATCGACCTCAACCTCAAAGACGGTACGACGCTCGCCCTCGCGGGTCTCGTAACTGCGCTGGCGCAGACGACCCTGGACGATGACGCGCATGCCCTTGGAGAGACTTTCGACAGCGTTCTCCGCTGCCTCACGCCACAGGCTGCAGGTGAGGAACATGCCCTCGCCGTCAACCCACTGGCCATCTCGGTACACCCGCGGAGTCGACGCGACGCGGAAGTTCGCGACGGCGGTGCCGTTCTGGGTGTACTTAAGCTCCGGGTCAGCAACCAGGTTGCCAACCACCGTGATTTGTACGTCTCCCTGAGCCATGCTTCTTCTCCTCGGTTGTATTCTGTCGAGCTGATGATGGGGCTTTCGCCCGCTATCCTACGGCTTTCGCATTACCGGTGTGCCCCATTCGAGCACTCTGGCTACGCAAATATGACGCAGATTAACGATCAACCCGCAGCACCTTGGTGCGCAGGATGCTGTCGTTCAGATTCAGACGACGGTCGAGTTCCAGCACGGTTGCGGACTCGCAGGTGAGGTCGACGACAACGTAGATGCCGTCTTCCTTCTTCTCGATCGGGTAGGCGAGGTGGCGCTTACCCCAGATGTCCACCTTCTCCACCTTGCCGTTCTCCTTGCGGACAACGTCGAGGTACTTCTCCAGGGACGGGCCTACGGTGCGCTCATCCTGAGACGGATCGATAATAATCATTACTTCGTAGTGACGCACGGACCTCATCACCTCCTATGGTCTAGTTCTTGTATTTCGGCTACACAGCGTGGTGCGCTGGCACTGTCTTTCATGCCAACCGCTATGCAGCAGGAGGATCGTTGCGTCAAGCAACCCTGCCAGGGTACCGCAGGCAGAGGTATATGTCCTAATCGCAGGCGCCATCGGCAAGCAGTACTGGCAAGCGGTGTCAGGGCGCCGAATAGAAAGAGACGCACACAGAGCTACTGCGTGCGCCTCTTTGAATTGTGAAGTTGTCGCGTGCTTGGTGGGCAGTTAACGCTCTAGCAACTGACTACCTGGCCTGCGTCCTACATTGATGTCGAGGAAGCATGTGCCAACGCAATAATCACCGGAATGACTGTCGCGAATAGGAAAGCTGCCAGGCACAGAGCCCAAATGATTGCCGGTTTCCACTTCTGCATGAAGCCCCAAAAGGCCGTGCCGAACATCAGGAAGCCAATCGCGACGCAGACGATGGTGAAAATCACCCACGTGTCCACTTACTGTCCACCTCCAGGGTTACCGGGGTCTCCGCCGCCTTCATTGCCACCGCCGAAACCACCGCCTCCCGGAATCGGGATGGGCAGTAGGTCAGCGATTCCGCCGCCACCGCCTCCGCCATCGCCACCCGGAACCGGAAGCGGTGCAGGCTGCTCCTCGGAGGACTCAGAGGTCGACTCCTCGGCCGACTCCTCTTCTGTGGTCTCCGGGGCATAGCCCTGGTCATAGCCAGAGTCAGAGGTCGACGGCGCCTGGTACTGCGGCGCACCTGCGACACCACCGATTGGCTCCGGCTTGGTGAAGTACTCAAAGTCCTCGTTAGACAGTGCGTTATCCATGGTGTACTTCCACAGATCACCCGGGGTTTGCGAGCCGTACATGATGCCACCATAGGAGTTGTAGAGCGCCGAACCATCGACGTTGCCAACCCACACTGCAGTCGACAGCTGCGGTGTCGAACCGATCATCCACGCATCCTTGTTCTGGCCGGTGTCACCCAACTGCGTAGTACCGGTCTTGGCGGCCGACGGGCGACCACCACTCAAGGGCTTGTTGCTGTAACCGGCAATAGGCTCCATGGCCGATATCATATTGGTGGCCACTGCCTTGGAAACTCGACGGTCGCCCTTGTCAGCGTTGGACTCGTAAACAATCTCGCCCTTGGAGTTTTCGACCTTCTCTACGAAGTGAGTCTGCTGATAGACGCCATCGTTAGTCAGGGTAGCCAGACCAACGGCCATATCCAGCGGACGTGAGAGGTACTGACCCAGGGCGATACCGTCCTGCGAGTGACCGTTGTCGTCCATCAGAGTCTTTTCAATACCCGGGATGGACTCAGCCACGCCCAGACGATGAGCCATTTTGGCGGTGTCATCCGGACCATTCTTCAGGTCGCGCTGCAGGCGAATAAACGGGGTGTTCAGCGACTGCTTCAGGGACTCATAAAGCGGAAGCACGCCACCGCCGGCACCGCCGTCGTTGTGCAGAGTGACGTTACCGGACTGCACAGGTGCCGAAGAGTACTGCGCGGTCAGCGGAATGCCCTGATCGAGCGCTGCGGCCAGCGCAAAAATCTTGAAAGTAGAACCGGTCTGCAGACCGCTGTTCGCGTAGTCCCAACCAGTCGGATCGTCGCCACCGTAGTAGGCGCGGACAGCACCGGTCTTTGGCTCCACCGAAACGATGGCGGCACGCAAACCCGTTGACTGATCGACGTAGTTTTCCATCGCATCCAGGGCAGCCTGCTGTACCGTCGGGTCAATGGTCGTCGTAATGCGTAGACCGCCGGTGTTGACCTCCTGCTCGGAGATACCTTCGCGCTCCAACTCAGCCAGCACCTGATTCTTGATCATGGCAGCCGGGCCGGGCTCCGGAGCCTGCTTCGGCGCCAACGCCGGATCGATGGTCTCCGGGTACTGCATTCCCGCGCGGTCCTGCGGCGAGACGATGTTCATCTCCACCAGGCCATCGAGGACGTAGTTCCAACGCTGCTCAGCCTCCGGGCGGTTAGTCCACGGATCCAGTGCGGATGGACGCTGAATCGAGGCCGCCAACACAGCACCCTCTTCGGCATTCAGCTCACCGACTTCCTTACCGAAGTAGGCCTTCGACGCTGCCGCGATACCGTATGCGTTACGACCAAAGTAAATCGTGTTGAGGTAGGCCTCAAGGATTTCGTCCTTGGTCCACTCCCGCGCCATCTTCGCCGACATGACCAGTTCCTTGGCCTTGCGGGTCAGCGTGCGCTCATTGCCCACCACAGCATTCTTGACGTACTGCTGCGTAATGGTCGAGCCGCCACCCGCACTGGAATTACCAGTCACGACTCCCAGAGCCGCACGGGCATAACCAGTCAGGGAGAAACCCGGGTTGGTATAGAAATCACGATCCTCAGCTGCCAGCACTGCATTGCGTACAGCATCCGGCACCTTGTCGATAGTGATGTTGCTTCGGTTACCGCCCTCGGGGACGATGCGCGTGATTTCCTTTTCACCAGAACGGTCATAAATCACCGCAATCTGGCTATTGGCCAACTCCTCTGGCTCCGGCACGTCCGTTGTCGCATAAGCAACACCGAACACAACTACCGGCAACAGCACGACCAACGCCACGGCTAGACCGAGCCACGCTAAAATTCGCCGCTTATTGTCAGTCGGCTGTTCTTCTTGCGCCATCGAGCTTTCCTCTTCATGGTCATCTGGTTCATGGTCATCTGGGGCGTACTGCCCCTTCTCCGGATCCGGCTCGCTTGCCGACGTCATCTCTGAACCGGTAGCCAGACCCTCGTCATTGCCACCGACCGAAACAGCATCAATGCTGTCGCTGGAATCGTCGTCAAGCGATGCGTCATCGGAGCGTGCGTGCGTATTGAAGGAATCAGCATCCGGCTGATCCCACCACTCGCCTGATGAATTAGAACCCTGGCCCTCGTGAGGGCTGTTAGGACCGCCTGGGCTATCGGGTCGATCATTGCTCACGGGTGCTCTCCCTAGTTTTCTGACTCTTCTCGAGCTGCCTGAAGTGTCCGGGTCAGGAAACTCCACTTGCAGTCGGGGCACACCTCAACTTCTTTGACGGTGCACGAACCATATTCATTAACTATTGCGGATAATTCGTTTTCAGTACAAGCAGAGCCGGAACGACGGCCCAAGTTTTCTCCGAACACCCAGAATACGAGTCGGAGGTCGAATTTGCGACATACTGGGCACTCTTCCTGGGACTTTCTGCCGTGAAAACGCGCGGCAGCGACCAGCCGAGCATCGGCATCACAGAGTGATTTTCGTGAAATCTCCCCTGCACGCCACTGCTCCAATAACTGCTTCTTGAGCAAGGAGTGATCGATCTCGCCCTGCCATGTCATCACGAAGACAGATTAGCAGGCACGTGCGGGCTGATTTCACCCCCGCTTTATCGGTACACACATGCCCCCTCACGGTTCGGGCATCGGCAAAAAACGCATAAAGGTATAACGTCACGCTCGTTACCTCAATGCGTGCACCCACTCACGGCCGCACCGCGGGCGTAAGGCCCTGGCGTAAGGCCCTGGCGTAAGGCCCTGGTGCGGGGTCCTGATGCTTGGTCCTTCTGCGAGTTCCCGGTGTGAGTTCCCGGCGCGAGGTCAAAGCCTCCGAGCACATAGTTTCAAGGAGAATTACCAAATGAGTTCAATTCGCGTCGCTATCGTCGGCGTCGGCAACTGCGCCTCCTCCCTGGTGCAGGGTGTCGAGTTCTACCGCGATGCAAAGCCCGATGAGACCATTCCTGGCCTCATGCACGTCGTCTTCGGCGACTACCACGTCTCCGATGTCGAGTTCGTCGCAGCTTTCGATGTTGACGACAAGAAGGTCGGCAAGGACCTCTCCGAGGCCATCGTTTCCTCTGAAAACTGCACCATCAAGATTGCCGATGTCCCGACTCTCGGCGTTGAGGTTCAGCGCGGCCCGACCCTGGACGGCGTTGGCAAGTACTACGCGGACACCATCGACGAATCCCCAGCTGAACCGGTCGACGTAGTTCAGGCGCTGAAGGACGCCAAGGTCGATGTCCTGGTCTCCTACCTGCCAGTCGGTTCCGAGCAGGCCGATAAGTTCTACGCACAGTGCGCCATTGACGCTGGTGTAGCCTTCGTCAACGCCCTGCCGGTCTTCATCGCTTCCGACCCGGAGTGGGCCAAGAAGTTCGAAGACGCAGGGGTTCCGATTGTCGGCGACGACATCAAGAGCCAGGTGGGCGCAACCATCACCCACCGCGTCATGGCCAAGCTATTTGAGGACCGCGGTGTTCGCCTCGAGCGCACCCTGCAGCTCAACGTCGGCGGCAACATGGACTTCAAGAACATGCTCGAGCGCGACCGCCTCGAGTCCAAGAAGATCTCCAAGACCCAGGCTGTCACCTCCAATCTCACCGGTCCACTGGCCGGCAAGATCGATGACCGCAACGTCCACATCGGCCCGTCCGACTGGGTGGACTGGCTGGACGACCGCAAGTGGGCCTACGTCCGACTCGAGGGCAAGGCCTTCGGCGAGGTGCCGCTGAACCTTGAGTACAAGCTCGAGGTCTGGGACTCCCCGAACTCCGCTGGCATCATCATCGATGCTGTTCGCGCTGCCAAGATCGCCAAGGATCGCGGCATCGGCGGCCCGGTCTACGCCGCTTCTTCCTACCTGATGAAGTCCCCGCCGAAGCAGCTTGCCGACGATGTTGCGCGAGCACAGCTCGAAGCATTCATCAAGGGCGAAGACTAAAAGGCACAAGCACTTAAAGGTACAAGCCAGCAGCTCCGAGAGCATGTTCCTTGAAAAGCGCCAGCAGGTTACCCATGCGGTAGCCGCTGGCGCTTTTGTGCTTCTCTCTCCCCTATCCTCCCCGCGTCCCTTTTACGCCCTTCTCGTCCTCCTCGCTGCTGCGCCCATCTCGTCCCCGCCATGGATGCGTGCGCTGCAGTCGTCGTAAAGCTGACAGCAATACATCCGAGAGGGTTGATCCGCGAGATATATCACAAGCCGAAAGGGTTCGCGAGAGTAGCCGCATGGCTACCTCCGGTCCAACGTTCTAAGTACAGAAGAAGTGACACTTTAGGGGGTTTCTGCCAGCACCGAAAAAACCTTATACGCAGATGGGTTTAATACTTTGTGCTGGTGTTTTAGATGTTTGGTGGAAAATTCCTGGTGATTTCATTGCCGAAATCACCAGTTGTAGAAAAATAAATAGCACCCCAAATAAATTTCGTATTGGCAACTAGCACTGTTCGCATATAACATCGTCGCTATGACATTATCTTCGGGCTCGATTGGCAATCCTGATGCCGTTACTCCTCTGTCGCTCGCTAAGCGCATTCGCCCTCTCCTGACTCGCGCTGAGCTGCTCTACAGCCGCCGCTCCTCGGAGTCCCAGCTCAGCCGCGCGCAGCTGTCCATCATGATGACCCTGGAGGCACTGGGCGCCTGCCGTATCAGCCAGTTGGCTGAGGCCGAGGCCATCCGCATGCCCACCGCCTCCAACGCCGTGCACCACTTGGAGGTCGCCGGCATGGTGGAGCGCGTCCGCGACAGCAAAGACCGCCGTGGCGTCCGCGTTGAACTGACCGACCGCGGCCGTGAAGAGCTGCACCGTGTTTCTGAAGAGCGCAATCAGCAGATGGCTGAGATGTTCAGCACGCTGAGCCAGGAAGAGCTGGAATTTGGCGCTGGTCTTGAGACGATTCTGTCCAAGATCCTCGAAAACTACCCGGAGCACCCAAAGACAAACCCAAGCGTCTAGTCTCTTTTCCAGCTAGCCCTGCCCTCTTTAAGCCCACAGGCAGGATACATAGCTTTTACACGTCCTCGGTGCCGTTTTAAATATGCCCGCCTATCCACGTAGGCTATTACCCAGAAGCACCACTTGGATATTTCTGAGTAATCACAGGAGGATTAGCGATGGCTTCCCGCCCGCTTCGTATCATGATTGCGTGGCGTCCAGGCGAGTACGGCACCGAAACGCTTGCTTACGCCGCTTGGTTAGCTCGCACCACGAAGGTGCAGATTCGCGTTGTCAGCGCACTGTCGCGCGGCTGGCCGCTGACCTCACTGGCTCGGTTGAGCACCAATGACTCCTGGGTTTCCCACGAAACCGAGTCTCTTGAAAAAATCATCAAGGATGAGCTAAAGCTCGCTGGCCTGCGCAAGGGCATGCTTGACGACGATGCCGTGCGGATTATCGAATCCTCCAGCGAATCCACAACTATCTGCAACGAAGCCGAAGAATTCGAAGCCGATGTGGTTTTGCTTGGCACGCGCCGAAGCAATACCAAGGACTGGACCGCCAAGAACCGCAGTCGCTTTACTGCGGGATCAACCTCGGATGCGCTGCTGCATTACTCGCCAATCCCGCTGGGATTGGCGATCCCCGGCGCGAAGCTTTCTAAGCACGGTGTGACCCGTGTCAGCATTTGCTACATTGACACCCCGCAGTCCCACCATGCATTGAATAAGGCTGCTGACCTGGCATATCACTGGGAAGTTCCCCTGCGCCTGGTCTCGTTTACGCCTCGTGGTGCGACCATGTACCCAACGGAGAACGGCTACGGCCCCTCCTCTGACCTGATGATTGAGTGGCGCGAGCAGGCTATGGGGCTGCTCGACCGCGGTATCGACCGCGCACATACCCGTTACCCAGACCTTTCCGTTGATGCGGAAGTGGCGTCCGGCAACGGTTGGGAAGAGGCCATTCAGTCCATCAAGTGGAAAAAGGGAGACTTGCTCGTTTTGGGTTCGTCTACTCTTGGCCCATTCGGGCGAATTTTCATCGGCTCGTCGACTAACCACATCGTTCGCCACAGCCCGGTGCCAATGCTGATTACTCCGGCCTAGTATGGCAGGCACATCAGACGGCATTTAGAGGCGAGGGGAGCAGAAGGTGGATAATTCATCGGAACGCAGTACACCAGGGCGCAATGAGGATGAAATCTTCGACGAGCTTGAGCGCAAGATGTATTCCGGCAAGCGCGCCTACATCTACACCGCGGGTGTGATTCTTACGACGCTGCTCGCGGGCCTCATTATTGGCATCGCCGGCGCCATTGTCGGTGGCCCCACCTGTGATGCGGGTAAGTCCAGCTTCCTCTGCTCCCGCACTTGGGAGATCCTTTTCCCCGTTGTCCCGGGCGTAATCTCCCTGGTCGGCTGCCTTTTGGGCTTTTGGCAGACCTACGTGGAGTGGAAAAACTTCCGCAACTGGCGCGCGTGGCTCGCTATGTGCTGGGTGCTCATGCCCTTCACTTTGATGTGGATGCTCTCCACATTCGGCGTCCTGATTCTGGGCGTTAAGTAGGGGTAAGAGGCGGCCAGCCTCGGAGCCACCCCTTGAGGCTTTTGCGAGAAAGTCTCAAGCGAGAAAGTGTCTGGGTTTATGTCAAATTTGAGCCGATTTTAGGCTTCAAACTGACATAAACCCAGACACTTTCTTGTAGGCATTAGCCTCCCGGCTACTTCTTCACAACCAGGTTGACCATCTTGCCCGGAACGACAATGACCTTCACGATATTGCCACCGGCGTTCTCCACAGCTGCGACAACCTTTTCGTCGGCACGCGCGACGGCCTCGATGTCCTCGCGGGAAGCATCGGTAGCCACGTCAATGCGAGCGCGAACCTTGCCGTTAATCTGAACTGGCAGCTCAACGGTGTCGTCGACCAGCCACTTCTCGTCAACTGCCGGCCAGGGGCCGTGTGCCAGGGACTCGGTGTGGCCGAGACGGCTCCACAGTTCCTCCGCAATATGCGGCGCCACAGGGCCAAGCATGAGGGCCAGCGGCTCCACGGCGGCGCGCGGTGCACCGGCCGAACCGTAGGTCTTAGTCAGGTAGTTGACGTACTCAATGAGCTTTGCGACGGCCGTGTTGTCACGCAGCTCTGCGTAATCGGAGGTAACCCCTTCCACGGTGCGGTTGAGGGCCTTGAGGTCGTCGTCGGAAAGCGCTGCGTCCGTGACGGCGAGCTCACCGGAGTCCTCATTGACCACCAGGCGCCAAGCGCGCTGGAGGAAGCGCTGCGAGCCGACCAGATCCTTCGTCGCCCACGGGCGGGAGGTGTCCAGCGGACCCATGGCCATCTCGTAGACGCGCAGGGTGTCAGCGCCGTAGTTGTCGCAGACCTCGTCGGGGGAGACAGCGTTCTTCAGGGACTTGCCCATCTTGCCGTACTCCTGGAAAACTTCCAGGTCAGAGCCGTCTTCGGCGCCGCCTGGGATGAGGAACTTATCATCGCGCTCAACAACCTGATCGGCCGGCTGGTAGACACCACGGGCATCGGTGTAGGCGTAAGCCTGGATGTAGCCCTGGTTGAACAGACGGCGGTACGGCTCCTTGGAGGTCACGTAGCCGAGGTCGAAGAGGACCTTGTGCCAGAAGCGGGAGTAGAGCAGGTGCAGCACTGCGTGCTCGACGCCACCGACGTAGAGGTCGACGCCGCCTGGGTCGTCCTTACCGTGAGTCTCCGGGCGAGGGCCGGTCCAGTAGCGCTCGTTTTCCAGGTCAACGAACTCCTCAGCGTTGTTCGGGTCGATGTAGCGCAGCTGGTACCAGGAGGAACCTGCCCAGTTCGGCATGACATTGGTGTCACGGCGGTACTTCTTCTTGCCATCGCCGAGATCGAGCTCGACATTGACCCAGTCAGTGGCCTTGTCCAGTGGAGCCTTTGGCTCGGTGTCGGCGTCGTCCGGGTCGAAGGTGACCGGCTTGTAGTCCTCGACCTCTGGCAGCTCGACCGGAAGCATGGACTCGGGCAGCGCGTGGGCGTGACCGTCCTCGTCGTAGACGATGGGGAAGGGCTCGCCCCAGTAGCGCTGGCGGGCGAACAGCCAGTCGCGCAGCTTGTACTGGACCTTCTCGTGACCAGCACCTTCCTTCTCCAACCACTCAATGACGGTGGCGATGGCGGTGTCCTTGTCCAGGCCATTGATGTCCAGGCCGGAATCATTGGCGGAGTTCACGCACGTACCGTTACCGACGTACGCCTCCTTTGCAATGTCACCACCTGCGACGACCTCGCGGATTGGCAGACCGAAGGCAGTGGCGAACTCGTAGTCGCGCTCATCGTGGGCCGGGACAGCCATGATGGCACCGGTGCCGTAGCCAATCAGGACGTAGTCGGAAATGAATACCGGCACCTGCTCACCGCTCACCGGGTTGGTGGCGTAAGCGCCCAGGAAGACACCGGTCTTTTCCTTGTTCTCCTGGCGTTCCAGGTCGGACTTGGAGGCAATTGCGGCGCGGTAAGCGGCGACGGCCTCGGCTGGGGTTTCCTTGCCGAAGGTCCAGCGCTCATCCACGCCCTCGTAGGAACCGCTGCCGGCTTCAACCAGCTGATCCACCAGCTCGTGCTCAGGAGCGAGCACCATGTAAGAGGCTCCGAAGAGAGTGTCCGGACGAGTGGTGAAGACCCTGATCTTGGTGGAGACCTTCGGGCCGACCTCGGCTGTGAAGTCGACCTCGGCACCGCGGGAGCGGCCAATCCAGTTGCGCTGCATGGACTTGACCTTGTCCGGCCAGTCCAGCAACTCCAGGTCGTCGACCAGGCGGTCAGCGTATGCGGTGATGCGCATCATCCACTGGCCCAGCCGCTTGCGGAACACCGGGAAGTTACCGCGCTCCGAACGACCCTCGGCGGTCACTTCTTCGTTGGACAGCACAGTGCCGAGGCCCGGACACCAGTTGACCATCGAATTCGACTGGTAAACCAGACGGAATTCGTCGACTGCTTCGCGCTGCTCGGTCTCGCTGAGCTCAGCGTAGACGCGACCATCCTTGGTAGTCATCTCGCCCGACTCCAGCAGCGGAATCAGCTCATCGATGCGACGGGCCTTCTTCTGATCCTCATCGAACCAGGCGTTGTAAATCTGCAGGAAAATCCACTGCGTCCACTTGTAGTAGTCCTGGTCAGTGGTCGCGAAAACACGGCGGCGGTCATGGCCAAGTCCCAGGCGGCCCAGCTGGCGCTCCATGTTGGCGATATTCGCTTCCGTCGTCACGCGCGGGTGCGTACCGGTCTGGATTGCGAACTGCTCCGCCGGCAGACCGAAGGCGTCGTAGCCCAGGGTGTGCAACACGTTTGCGCCCTGCATGCGGTGGAAGCGCGCGAAGACATCGGTGGCGATGTATCCCAGCGGGTGGCCTACGTGCAGACCGACACCGGACGGGTACGGGAACATGTCCTGGACGAAAAGCTTGTCCTTCGGCGGAGTCGAGCCGTCGGCAGCTGCCAAATCGCCCACCGGGTTGGGGGCGTAGAAGGTGCCGTTATCTTTCCAATACGCCTGCCACTTTCCCTCTAGCTGAGTCGCCAGCTCGGGGGAGTAGCGGTAGTCGGTGGCTTCTGCCGAGGACGAGGACTTTTCGCTGTTGGTCATGGTCTCACAGTCTAATAGGTGCGTTTGGCACGTGCTCAACCACCTATATAAATTGGAAGCATGATTGTCATCCCTGTAATTACCCTGGTTCTGGCTGTTTGCATAGCCGTTGTCGCTGGTTTGGCATGGTCGGCGAAACTGCCGGGTAATAACTGGATCGGAATTCGTGCGCCTGAGGCTCGAAAGTCCCAGGAAAACTGGGATATTACGCACCGCGTTGCCGGCCCGCCGTGGGCTGTGTCCGCTGTCGCTTTCCTCGGTGCCACCATGCTCGGCTTCCTCGCCATCCGCCCGGAGGCCTCTGGTTGGATGTGGCTGTGGTACGCCGTCGCTCTGCTCGCCGGTATCGCCATGCTCGGCATTGGTGCGGCTATCGGCTCGCACACCATCGCGCTTTACGACGCCAAGGTCTCCGCCGAGTCCGGCTCCGGTTGTGGGTGCGGCGACGGTGACAGCGGCTGTGGCTGTGGCTCCGCCGCCACTGATGCCACCGACACTGCGGCTGATGATGCCTGCTGCTCCGACAACCCGGCAGCAGACTGCGGTGTCTCCGGTGGCTGCAGCTCCTGTGGTCTGGAAGGACTGTGCACGGACAAGGGCTCATCCGCGAATGCCACTTTCAAGCCTGTGGACAAGGATGCGCTGCGCAAGGCAGCTGAGCAGAAGAAGTAAAAAATTATTGCAGAGAAAAGCTTCTGCAAAACAGTAAGACAACCTCTGGTTGCCCACTAAGCTATTTGTCCATGTGGCAACGAATTGTGAATTGGCGTCCAGATCCCCTCATCGTCGGTATCGTTGCTGCAGCGATACTGGCGATTATTTTTCCTGCAAGCGGCACTACCGCTGAGGTTTTCAGCTGGGCCACAAAGATCGCCATTGGCTTCTTGTTCTTCCTCTATGGCGCGCGCCTGAGCCCGCAGGATGCGTTGGCCGGTGTTAAGCATTGGCGGCTGCACATAACCATTCTGGCTTTCACATTCGTGCTGTTCCCAATCCTCGGCCTGCTGATGAAACCCCTGGATTGGATTCTTTCTCCTGGCCTCTACCTGGGCATTTTGTACATGACGCTGGCACCGTCGACGGTGCAGTCGAGTGTGAACTTCACCTCCATCGCCAAGGGCAATGTCGCCGGCGCAATCGTCAGTGCCTCGGCATCTAACCTGCTGGGCATTGTGGTCACACCGGTGCTGGTGATGCTACTGATGGCCACCGGCGGCGGCATTCATGTGGATTCGTCGGTGTTCTTGGATATTTCGCTGCAGTTGCTGCTGCCATTCGCAATCGGCCAGCTCACTCGCCGTTGGACCCTGAAGTTTGCCGCCGCGAAGACGACTAAGAACGTTGACCGCCTATCTATCGCAATGGTCGTTTACGCGGCGTTCTCCGAGGGCATGGTGCAGGGCATCTGGTCGAAGGTGCCGGCAGGGGACATTGTCATCCTGTGTGTGCTTTCGGTCGTGCTGGTGGAATTCGTTTTGCGGTTGTCCGGATTCATCGCAAATAAGATGGGCTTCGACCGCAAGGACCGCATTGCGATTCAGTTCTGCGGTTCGAAGAAGTCGCTGGCCACCGGTCTGCCCATGGCTGCCGTTATCTTTGGTGCCGATGCCAGCCTCTACATTTTGCCGCTGATGATTTTCCACCAGATTCAGCTGATGATCTGTGCGGTCTACGCCGCTCGCTGGGGCAAGGAAGCAGAAGCTGAGCCGGAGCCACAACCCGCTTAACGCGGTCTAGCGCATGGACCCGAGGGGCGAATCCGGCTTGGCACATATACTGGGGCGCACAACATATGGTTCGGTTTTAAACGAGCAAACGAAAGTGTGAGATTCAATATGGCTAACGAGAATCCGGCTCCGTTCTCCCCGGAACAGCGCGCCGCAGAAGAGACCGCGATCAATGAGTTCTGGTCGTGGTGGAACTCTTTTGGCGCCGATGCGCTCGACTCGATGTTTAGTGTCCAGCTCGGTATCGATGGTGCTCCGAACGCCGCCGATGTGGACATTATTGATGTCCAGAAGGAGGTCGGCGGCCGCATCGCCGCTATTAATGACCGGCTCATCTGGGGGTTTGAGGCTGGCGCTCCGTATTCTCGCCACCTTCTGACTGTTAGCGCTGCCGGCGATCCGGAGCTGCGTCCGGTCGCTCGCCGTTGGCTGGAGGCCGCGCCTGACGACGGCGCGGTGTGGTCTTTCACCGACCTCCGTCAGGCGGATCCGGCGATGAAGCTGTCGCTGGGGGATGTCGCGGCCACGTTAGTTGCACAGGGTGCGCTCGAGGCCGATGCTCCGGCCGAGGTCGATCCGGCAGACGCACGCGTGGCTGTTAGCAGTGGTCATGGGGCAGTGGACGTTCGTCTATTCCACCCGCTGTTCCCGGCAATTGCTCAGTTGGAGGACGGTGAGCGCTTGGTAGCTCAGCTCGGTTTCACGCTGCTGCAGCTGGCTCTGGGGGAGGAGGACTTCGGCCTATGGCTGCGCGGCTTTGCCTTCGCTGGCGAGGAGCCGGAAGGTGCTATCCCGCTACCGGAGCTGGGCGGTGTCGTCGAGCAGCTCGCGGAAGAGTGCCCGGAGTGGCTCACCATTGATGCCGAAGCCAACGGCCAGCCACTCGTCGTCGCTACTCGCGCGCCGATTACGCAGCTGGTGAGCCCGACTATGACGCAGCATGTGCTGATTCAGCTCATGCTCGGCAATATTGACGACAAGGGCTTGCCGACGGACGAATCGAAGGAATCCCTCTCCGAGTTCAATACCGCTGCCGCTGAAGCCATCGCTGAGGACAAGGGTATTTTTGTTGCAACTGAGCAATCCGATGGCATGGCTCTGATGCACTTCTTTATTGACCCGGCATCTGATGCGGAGGCGGGTCTGCGAGCTGTTGCGGAGACGTGGACCGAGGGAGAGCACGTCGTCGATACCGGTTACGATCCAGCTTGGCAGCGCGTCGGTCACCTGCGCGTGTAGATTGGTTTTTTGTTATGAACGCTCGTCATCGTCTTACTCCACGGCCTTCCCGCGCGATTCGCATGGGTCTTACCGGTGTCATCGCTGTCACCAGCCTTCCGCTGGCAGCTGGAAACGTCGCTGCGGCTCCGCAGCCAAAACTGACTCCGCAGGGCACTATTGATGCTCCGGGGCGAACCCAGATCAGCTTTACCCACACCCCAAGTGGCACGCACTACGGTACGGCGAACGAGAATGAAGCTCGTCCGGGGCTTTCGATTGTCAAGCTCTACATTGCGGACTACGTCTTCAAACATGGCACAGAAGCGGACAAGGCGAAGGCCACAGAGATGATTCGCTACTCCGATGACAATATCGCCAGTGAGCTCTACGGCCGATACCCGGATTCCATCAACGCCACTGCGCGTGAATACGGCCTCAGCAACACCCACGGCGCAGGTCACTGGGGAAATTCAACTACGTCCAGCGCGGACACTGTGAAATTCCTGGAGGCCAAGAAGCGCGAGAACCCCTCTGACCCGGTGCTGGTTGCTATGAGCACCGCGTCACCTGAGGCGGCGGACGGCTATCGCCAGGACTATGGCACCGCCACGCTGCCGGGTGTGATTGGCACAAAGTGGGGTTGGTCCGATGACCGCCAGAGCGTTCACGCCTCGGCATCCATTGGACCTGACTTCAGCGTCGCTGCTAACACCTACGGCACGAAGGAAACTCACACCAGCGATGTTCAGAATGCCTTCGACGGCACGCTGGGCACTCCATCGCTGCCTGGCCTGCCCGACAGCCCGAGCCTGCCGGGCATCCCAAGCGTCCCGAACCTGCCCGAGAGCCCGAATCTCGGCGAACTACTGAATCTGCCGGAAACCCCGCAGCTGCCCCAGATTCCGGGACTACCGGACTTCACAGGCCAGGTACCGGCGCAGTTCTAGCCACTGCCGCTAGCCACTGGTTCGCTGGCACTGTCCACACACAGCGCACCTCACGCGACAAGGTTCACGAGGACCATATACAGCGCCGTGCCTACAAAAATCGAAATCACGGTGTTACGCCGCCACCAGTGCAGGCCAATGGTGACCACCAGTGCTACCGGCACGGCCCAGGCAGCGCCGGGGTCGCCACTCTCACCACTGAGTCCTAGCCGCCCGAAGACGGTGTAGGCAACCAACGCCACCATGACTCCAACCGGCATGGTCGTGCCGAGGAACTCGAACAGGGGAGACCCTTTCAGAGTGCGCACGAACGCAAACGGCAGCGCACGCAGCGCAAGAGTCACCGTACCCATCGCAAAGAGCGCGGCAAGCACATAGCCGGAATCGGGCATCGCGGTCATGCTCGCTCTCCCTCCGTTACACGCTGATTGCTTGCCGACGTCATGCGCATCACCCGATCCACCCGCGGTGACCACACGCGCAACAGCAGCAGGCCGAAGTACATCAGCAGTCCGATAACCAGCATCTGGTTCGGGTTAATCAGCCAGCCCACCAGCGTGCAGACGATAGCGGACAGGGGCAGTGACCAGTCCTTAGAAGTCTCAAACGCGTCCATGGCCAGCACCGTAAAGAGCGCCACCAGTGCGAACTCGGCACCGCGGATACCCTCGGGCAGTGCTGCGCCGGTTAGAGCCCCGACAATACCGGAGCCCACCCACAATAACTGGCAGAGAATCTGAATCGTCAGCAGTCGGTGGCCCGACATCTTTTCGTCCGCATTTGCCGCAGAGACGATGGCATACGACTCGTCGGTAAGCGCGTATGTGGAGTATGCGCGACCGAGACGAGACTGTATCCGGTCGCGTGGGAACGTCAGCCCATAGAAGACGTGGCGGAAGTTGACCATAAAGGACGTCACGGCACAGCCGAGCAGACCCGTATGCGCCATAACCAGGCCGACAGCGAGGAATTCCATCGACCCCGCGTAGACCACGAAGGAGAAGATGGGGGCCCACCACCAGCTAAAGCCAGTCTGTGCGATGAGCAGGCCGAATGCGAGCCCCAGCGGAATGAGTCCCATGCCCACGGGCAGTGTCTGCCGGATGCCGGCAGCTATGTCGCTGCGGTCGCTGTTTCCTGTGGCGCTACTTCCTTCAGCCCTGTTTCCTTCGGTATTGATGTGCTCACTCATCTAGTTGTCACGTACATCTACGGGATAGGTGCCATACAGTGGCAGCGGCCAGGGCTGACGGCGCATGCAATCACCCCAGATGTCCGCGGCAGCAGGCGCGAGTACATCTGAGGGCAGGGCAGGGGCGACGTACCAGTCACCGCGCTCGAGCTCGTCTTCCAGCTGCCCCGGATCCCAGCCTGCGTAACCGGCGAAGATGCGTGCGCTATCTATGCGGTCGCGTACGCCCTCCGGCTCCGCACCGAGGTTGACCAGCGCAAACCTGTGAGCGATGCGTTCCATCAGCGGGGCACCGGTAATACTGTCGGTCTCCTCTGGGAGGGTGGCACCATTTCGCACCACACCAATGCAGATTGGCTGTGTCTGGTTGACCGGACCCCCGACGTAGAGCACCGGCGGCTTGGCCATCAGCGGCGCCCAAGGCTCGAGCACATTGTGCACCGGCGTCTGCGAACGCTGTGTGAGATCGACACCAAGGGTGCCGTGTTCATCGTGCTCAATGAGGAAAATCACCGAGCGGGAAAACTCCGGCGAGAGCATGCCGGGTGCTGCGAGCAGCAGCATACCGGCAGCCGGGTCGTTGCGCTCGAGGCTGGTAAAAAGCCGGTCGCCGTAGAGATTTTCCGGATTAATCGATGCCATTAGCTCTCACTTTCGCTTTCAGCCTGCTCACCGGACTGCTCGTACCACCATTTCTTCAGCGCCAAGATAGCATCTTCACGCTCCAGCGGACCGGACTCCAATCGCAGCTCTTTCAGGTAATTCCAGGCCTGTCCGACTTCTTTGCCGGGCTTCAGGTCCAGAATTTCCATGATTTCGTTGCCATCCAGGTCGGGGCGGACGCGTGCGAGGTCCTCCTGCTCGGCGAGCTCCTTGATTCGCGCTTCCAGGCTGTCGCAGGCTCGTGCGAGGCGTGCTGCTTTACGACGGTTTCTCGTCGTACAGTCGGCCCGCACGATTTTGTTGAGTCGTTCCAACAGATCTCCGGCGTCGTTGACATAACGTCGCACCGCCGAGTCCGTCCACTTGCCTTCGCCGTAGCCGTGGAAGCGCATGTGCAGGTAGACCAACTGCGAGATTTCGTGGTTGGTCTTCTTCGGGAACTTCAGTTTCCGAAGGCGGCGTCGCACCAGCTTCGCGCCGACAACTTCGTGCTGGTAAAAGGTGACGTTTCCCTGCTCGTTGTAGGCACGGGTAGCGGGTTTGCCGCAGTCGTGCAGCAGTGCCGCCCAGCGCAGTACGAGGTCCGGTTCACCGGGTTCTTCCTGGTCAATAGCTTGCCGCATGACCTGCAGAGAGTGTTGGTAGACATCCTTGTGCTGGCGGTGTTCATCCTGCGTCATGCGCATGTCGGAGATCTCCGGCAGCACGCGGTCGGCCAACCCCGATTCCACCATCAGGTCGATACCTCGGCTTGGGTCCGCACCCAGGATGAGCTTGTTCAGCTCGGTGGAGATGCGCTCGACCGTGATGCGGTCAATTTCGCTGGACATTTCCTTCAACGCCTTGAGCACACGCGGTGCCACGTCGAACCCCAGCTGGGATGCGAAGCGGCAGGCACGCAGCATCCGCAGGGGGTCGTCGCCAAAACTGACCTCCGGCGCCCCCGGGGTGTCCAACACACCCGCGACAAGATCCTCGAAACCTCCGAGCGGGTCGAGGAAGGTGCGGGTGCCGTCACCATGGAGCTCCACGGCGATGGCGTTACAGCGGAAGTCACGGCGAATTAGATCGCCCTCCAGCGTGTCACCGAAAGTGACCTCCGGATTGCGGCTGACCTGGTCATACGTATCCGCACGGAATGTGGTGATCTCCACCTGACGGCCATGCCGTTCCGCGGAGAGTGTGCCGAATTCAATGCCGGTATCCCAGACAATACCCGCCCAGTCATCGAGGATCGCGCGCGTCACTTCCGGGCGCGCGTCGGTGGTGAAATCGAGATCCACGCCCAGTCGCCCTAAGAGAGCATCGCGCACAGAACCGCCCACGAGGTACAGGCGATGGCCGGCTGCACTAAACGCAGCTGCCAGCGAATCCAGGATCTCCGACTCCTTGGCGATTGCCTGATCCGCCACTGCCAGCATTGCCGTCCTGCGCACCTGTGGGTCCGCGTCAGCAGTCGCCGGAGTAGCACCGTGAGGTGTAGTCCCCCCGGGCTGGTCACCATTTGTCGTTGAAGGAGTCGATTGTGTCACGACCGACACAATACCCGCTTATACCTATAAACCCGGTAGTCTAAGTGGAATGAACAACGTGGTACGCAATGACAACTCGGCGGCGAAGAGCCGTCGACGTCGTCGGCGACCGCGCAGAAGGGGTGGCGTTTCCTCGTCCACCAACACTAGCAACGCTACTACCAGCGGAAATTCTGCGAAACGTAGTGGCTCCGGTGCCAATGGCCCCCAAAAGGCCAAGCCAAACTCCGGTGGCGCCAAGAAATCTTCCAAATCACCGAAGTCGGCACGACCCTCGAAGCAGTCGAACAACCGCGGTGGCCGTAAGAACGGTCAGGATAGGACCAATCGCCGTCGTCACGCACAGACGAAGCGCACAAACAATCGCCGTGCGCACTCGTCGCGCGCGCAAAATGCAGCGCCGATGCAGACCTCGATTGAGACTTCGGCGGGCGGACTGGTCGTCTCGGGGCTTGCCGAGGCGGTCGGAGATGGCGGCAAGGTCAACCTGTCACGGATTTATGTCGCGCTCATTGGTCGGCACGATCGTCGCGGGCGCCTGCTGTGGTCGATGCCTAAGGGCCATGTCGAACCCGGCGAAGCTTTCGCTTCCACCGCCGAACGTGAGGTGTGGGAAGAAACGGGCATTCGCGGCGAGGTCATCGAAGAGCTCGGTGTGATTGACTACTGGTTTGTCTCCGATGGCACGCGGATTCACAAGACCGTGCACCATCACCTTCTGCGCTACGTCGATGGCGATTTGAACGACGAAGACCCCGAGGTCACCCAGGTCATGTGGGTCCCTGTAGACACCCTGGTGGAACGGTTGGCCTACGCTGACGAACGCAAACTGGCCCGGCGCGCGCACAATCTGCTGCCCGATCTCGCCCGCGCGGAAAAGCGAGCAGGCCGGCAGACGCCGAGGTGATTGCGCATGTTCAGGTTGCAGTTGCCAAGAAATGTTGTTCGTAAAGTCACGGCCGCTTCCGCAGCGCTCATACTGTGCTTGCCGACGACCGTTGCGCCCCCAGCTTTTGCGCAAGATGAGCAGTTGTGGGGCAGTGGCACCAATCGTGTCGGTGAACAGGGCCCCCTTCGGCTTTCGATAACCAGCTTCACTCCGCATGTCGCGGCTCTGCATTCGACACTGACCATCAAGGTGCAGGTGCACAACACCTCCGATGCGGATATCAGCAATGTTGCGCTGCGCCCACAGCGGGCCGGCGCACTGGCTTCCTCTGCAGATGCGCGGACGATTCTCGCTGAGCCTGAATCAGTGTTTGATGTGGCTGGGACCTTCAGTGCCCCCATCGAGCTGAAAGCGGGGGAGAAGCGTGAGGTTACGCTAAGTGTTCCTATCTCCGCACCGTCCCCAGAAGGACTCGACATCACGGAAGCCGGCACGTTTCCGCTGCTCATCAATGCTAACGGGCAACCGGCAGATGACATCGACCGCCTGCTGGCGGAAACACGCGCACTGCTACCGGTGACGGATCCGCAAGCCGCAGGTGATGAGCCGGAACCGCCTGCCGGTGATGAGAACGACAACGATGAGACCGACAATTCCGATGCGCCCACCCGCCGCGACCCAGTGCCGTTTTCGCTGATTTGGCCCATCAGCCAGCCAGTGCCACTGGTCGGCGGTGAGACCGGTGACGCACCCTCGTCGCCGAATCTCATCCTCACCGACAATTCTTTGGCCGAGTCTCTCGAACGCGGTGGCCGCCTCGACGGTTTGCTCACCTCGTTGGAAAAGGGCTTTGCCGGCCCGGATGGGCAGAGGTTGCGGGAATCGACCTGCATCGCCATCGACCCGGAGACCCTCGACGCAATCTCCAGGATGACCCGCGAATACTGGATTGGCACCAGCCGCCCAAGTCCTGTGGAGTCCTCTCCGCGACTGCGGGATTCCTGGGGAAACGCGGATGACACCAATCTCACGCATATGCCCGCCAGTGACAATGCTGCCGCCTGGCTCAATCGGCTGCACGATCTCACACAGGACACCTGCACACTGTCACTGCCGTGGGGCGGCACCGATGCCAGCGCCGTGGCTCGCGTGGGGGATCACGAGCTTTCGATGGAGGCACTCGCCGCTGGTCGGCAGACTATCGCCAAGCATTTGGACGTTCAGGCACTGCCGGGCCTCTATTTGCCGGCCGAGGGATACGTGACGTCGGAAAGCGCCCCGCTGTACTCGGCGGCCACGGCCCTGAACGGGACCACCCCGGAGCGCGCATTCGAAAACCGCGTAGATACCAGCGAGACGATGCCACCCTCGCCCACTCCACCCGAAGCCGCGCACGACACCACCGTGTTAGTCGCAGACAACACCGCCTTCACCGCCGATGGTCAGACACTGCGCCCCGGCCATAGTGGCGTGCTTGCCGACGGTAGCCGCGCCTTCGCCCTCCCTGGGGCACTGACAACCTCTCTGGCTGCAACAGGACGGTCTCCCCAGACTGTGGCGTATTCGAATTTGCTCGGACGCTACGATTTCCGAATCGACTCCGAGGCTGCACGGATGCAGACAGCGATTGGCACTCTGTTCCAATCATTGACTGATTCGGATGACCCTCGCGCGGCTGTGGTGGCAGCACCACCGTCCGGTTGGGATCCACGCGCTAGCGACGCTGAAGATTTCATGGCCGCGGTCCGGAAAGCCGTGGACGATAACCTGGCTGAGCTGACTCCGCTGATGGACTCCATCACCACTTCAGCTCACGACCTGGATGCGGGCTCGGTTACTCCAATTGACGAACTTGCCGATCCCGCGCCAGTGAGTGAGACGCTCGTGGAGAAGGCTCAACTGGCCTCCCGCGAAATCACGGACCTGACCACAATCATGTCCAACGATCCCAATGTCGCACTGACACGGTATGAATTCACCCGTCCCCTGCGGCACGACTTGCTGCGCTCGTTTACAACTCTCGGCCGGCGAAATCAGCTGCAGTCAACTGACGTGCAGCGGCGGAGCGAAGAACTCAGCGACCAGGCACTGATTATGAATCGACGCCTGCGCAATTCGGTGACGTTGGTAGCTCCCGGCGGTGTCTACACCCGCGCAACGCAGCTGTCGCCGATTGCGGTGCTGGCTCGTAATGGCCTGCCGCTGCCGGTTCCCGCGTTCGTGCGCGTCGGCGCTGGAGATTCGGTGTTGGAGGAGAAGTATGAGGCCGCCATCCCCGCCAAGGGGTCGGTGACTGTTCAGTTCACTCCGAAGTCGGGTGATGATGCAGAATCCACTCCGGCAACCAATGCTCCAGAGGGAGACCGGCCACGGGATAGTGGAGACAACTCCCACAATCTGTTGCTGTGGCTCGAATCACCTGGCGGCACGCCGATTTCTCGATCAGTGAGTATTTCCGTGCAATCGGGCGCTTCGGTTGGGGTTTTGGCTATCGTGACCCTCGTCATCGTCACTGTTGGTGGGTTTTTTGCCGCAAAACGGTCACAGTACTTTCGGAAATAGACCCCCTTTTAAGCAACAATAGGACATGTGACTGACTCAGACGCGCATAAATCTGGACTTCGAGGCCGCATTCGTCGCCCCGCGCCACCGGCTCCGGTTCCGGCGGCGCGGCCAACGGCTGAATCTCAGCCGGCCGAAGCGGCCCCGGACCTAACTCGCGTATCCGGCCATAAGGCAAATGCCGATACCGCCACTGACGCGATGACGGAATCGGCATCACCATCGCCAGCAAAGGCGGCAACTGCGACAGCAACCGCTTCCAGCGATTCCTCCGCAGGCTCGACGGCGGACGCAAATCAGGGACAGTCGAACTCGGACATCGTCGCCTCCACGGGCTCGATGGCAATCGCTACCCTGATTTCGCGCATTACGGGTTTTTTGCGAAACCTGCTCATCGGCGCGACGCTGGGTCCGGCTGTGGCTTCAGCCTTCAACGTCGCCAACACACTGCCGAACCTGATTACGGAAATCGTCCTCGGCGCAGTGCTGACTTCTCTGGTGGTGCCAGTGTTGGTGCGCGCGGAGAAGGAGGATCCAGATCACGGTGCCGCCTTCATTAGACGTCTCTTGACTGTCTCTATGACGCTGTTGGCAGTGGTGACGGTGCTGGCGGTGATAGGTGCGCCACTGTTGACCAGATTGAGCCTTAACGAGGCCGGTAAGGTCAACGTTCCGCTGGCAACGTCATTTGCGTTCTTACTATTGCCGCAGATTATCTTCTACGGCATATTTGCGCTGCTCATGGCGGTGCTAAACACCAAGGGAATCTTTAAACCCGGTGCGTGGGCACCTGTCGCCAACAACGTCGTGGCCATTGCCACGCTCTTGCTATATCTGTTCCTGCCCGGCCAATTGAGTCCGGATTCGGACGGTTCACTCTCCGATCCGCACATCCTGCTTTTGGGTCTTGGTACCACCCTGGGTGTCGTCATTCAGGCAGCCATCATGATTCCCTACCTCAAGCGCGCGGGCATTGATTTGCGTCCGCTGTGGGGTATCGACGACCGCATCAAACAGTTCACCGGCATGGGTGTCGCGATTATTACCTACGTGGCAATTTCCCAGGCTGGTTACTTCATCACCACCAATATTGCCTCGACTGCCTCCAAGGCCGCGCCGACGATTTACCAGCAGGCGTGGCTGCTGTTGCAGGTGCCCTACGGCATCATCGGCGTTACCTTGCTGACCGCCATCATGCCGCGACTGTCCCGCAATGCAGCCGACGGCAATGATGGGGCAGTGGTCCGCGATCTGTCCATCGGTACGCGCCTGACCATGATTGCGCTGGTGCCGATCGTCGCATTCTTCACCGCATTCGGCCGCCCCATCGCCGTCGGTCTTTTTGCGTATCTGGAGTTCCCCCGCGAAACCGCAGAGATTCTCGGCTGGACGCTGTCCTTCTCGGCGTTCTCGCTTATTCCATACGCCATTGTGCTTTTGCACTTGCGTGTTTTCTACGCCCGTGAAGAGGCCTGGACCCCGACTTTCATCATCCTCGGCATTACCACCGTCAAGGTGATTCTGTCGTTCTTCGCTCCTCGTCTGGCTTCTGACGATGAGACCGTCGTCGTGTTGCTCGGTGCCGCCAACGGTTTCGGTTTCGTCGCCGGCGCGGTAATTGGCTTCTTGCTCTTGCGCCGCACTCTCGGACACTTGGACAGTAAGGCGACCGTCCACACCGTGCTGTGGGCACTGGGGGCGTCGCTTGTCGGTGTCGCCGTTGCTTGGGGCGCATTCGCATTGACCGACCTTGTGCTGTTCGATTTCTTCGGTTCCTTCGGCGTGCTGCTGCAGACCATCGTCACCGGCGTGGTCTTCCTCATCGGTACCGGCCTGGTGCTCGCTCAGGCTCCATTGGAAGAGGTCCGCGTTCTGGGTGGCTTCCTCGGCCGCATCCCGGGTCTACGCCGCTTTGCTCCGCAGCCTCATGCAGCCGACAATGCCGTCGCCGACCGTGAGGATATGGAGCGCGAACGTGGCTTCGCCGCTGATGCTTTCTCGATTGCCCCGTCGAACCTGATCGGCGAGGCCACGGGTCTGGCAAACGAGGGCTTCACCGCTTCGCCGCTGCTGCCACCGATGCCGACGCAGGGTTCTCGCCCAACCCGCTATGTACCCGGCGAGATGGTCTCAGGTGGTCGTTTCCGTCTGCGTTCTGAAGTCGCAACCTACCCAGGTCTGCGCCTGTGGCGTGCCATGGATATGGGCGATCCCGACAACTCAGATGTCGCACTTGTCTTCGTCGACACGATTGCACTGCCGTACTACGACACTTCGCCATCGGTTGCCGCCCAGAAGATTGCCACGACGACCAATGAGCTGCGTGACCTGGCTGGCACCGGGATGTCCCGCATTCATAGTGTGGCGAAGACACGCACCGAGGTGCTCATCGTCGCCGACTGGACCAGCAGTATCGGTATTGAGCGGTTCGATCAGGCCGCCCACCCGGATGCCCTGGCACTCGCAATAGCATCACTTGCCGAGACAATCGCCGACGCCCACGAATCTGGGCGCTGCCTTGGCCTGACAAACAAGCCTGGACAATTGCGCATCAGCAGCGACGGCCACATCTACGACGCTTTCCCCGTCGTTTTGCCCGATAGCTCGCAACGTTCGGACTACAACGCGTTGCTTTCTGTCATCGACGAGCTGTTCTACAACGTGCCAAATATCCCCTCCGATATTTCTGCTGCCATCGACCGCGCGAAGCAGGTTCGCCCGGAGAACTTCAACCAACAGGAGTCGCCAGCTCGCACACTCGCGGAGGATTTGCGCACTGCAGCGCTCGGCCCCGACTCTTCGGAGTTTCTCGCAATCGACCCCGACACCGGTGCGCGCGAATCCGTCGATGCCGACGGTGTAGCCCAATCAAACGCTCGCCACACCAAGAATCGCACCCGCGCATTCAGCACCGGCGCAGTCGTTGTCGGTGTAGTCATTGTCGGTGCACTTGTCGCCGCGGGCATCTTTGGTCTGGTTAACCGTTCCTCGGACGCACCGATTAACTCCGAGTCCGTACGACGCGGCCCGGCTCCGATCACGACGCTTTCGCTTGCCGACGCTAACGAGTGGCAGGCCGACAGCGACAACCCGGCAGCCGGTCCAGACAATCCGGACATGGCTGAGCTGACCATCGATAGTGACGAGGAAAGCTTCTGGGTAACTTCGACTTACCTCAGCCAGTTCGGCAATCGTCCAGAGGACTTCAAACCTGGCGTTGGTATTCGGGTCACTCTGGATGAACCGGCAACCATTCGAGAACTTAAGGTCGCGGCGACCCCGGGCGCACACATTGAAGTTCGCGGCCTACGAGATGCTGACTCGACGAACTTGGATGACACAACGGTTCTCGGAAGCGCTACTGCCACCTCAGATACGACGACCATTGAAATCGATAGCCGCGACACTGAGTGGAAGAACCTTGTTGTCTGGATCTCCGGCTTGCCGACGGCTGCGGAAGCGGTAGCCGACAGCGACTCAGACACTGACGCTGATACAGATGCTGATGCTGATGCTGAGTCGCAGAATTCCGATGCGGACAACCCACTTGTCGGCGACCGCAATCTGGCTGAGCAATCTCCGGATTCGTTGCTGCCAGTTGCTATTGGCGACATTCAGGTGCGTGGTACGGAATAACGCTCTGAGCTTGCCTTAGGTGGCAACAGTTCAAGTTGTCCCAAGTTATCCACAGCTACTGGGACGTTTTGAAATTCATCCACAGCCCGCGGTCTCCACAGCAGTTTTGCCAAGCGGAGAGCGCGGGTTTCGTGTTTGCATAGGAGCCATGAACTTTGGGGGAAGAAATCGAATTGGGGACAGTCACCGTAAGGCCCGCATGGGTCGGCGACTGGGGGATTGTGGCGTCGTCGGTATGCAAAAGCATGCATCTGCGGACGAGGTCGATCGTGAATTATTGAAGGCGCACCTGGCGGGGGATCGTCGCGCGTTCGCGGTGTTGGCACGGCGTTATTATCCGCAGTTGGTAGCGATGGCGCGGCGCTATCGTCGGGATGATTTCGATCCCTTGGATGGGGTACAGGAGGGGCTGGCGCGGGCAATTGCGGGGGCGGCGAATTTTCGCGGGCGTTCGACGGTGGCGACGTGGCTGACGTGCATCGTGAAGAATGCGTGTATTGACCACAACCGCGGTCGTTTCGGGGAGATCCCTCTCTGCGATAAGGAGGAGGATTTTGAGACGTTTATGAGTTCACAGCCGATTCCCTGCCCGGATGTTCCGCTACGTGTGACTATGGCCGCCGCATTGGAGCAGCTGCCAACGGATCAACGGGATGCCCTGCTGTACTTGGACATCTTTGGATATTCGCTGCAGGAGACCTCTCGCAGTATTGGGCAGCCGAGCGGGACGTTGAAGTCTCGGCGGGCGCGGGCGCGTCGTACGCTTCGGCGACAATTGGAAGAAGTGCAGGTGGCCTAACAACTGCGGAGCAGGGGAGAGGCTGGGGGAATAGAGATGGCTAACCTCACGTTGGTTGAGGTGGCTGGTTCCGGTAATTTCTTTCCCGGAGCTGAAAAATTTGCTTACTACTGAGCATCACTGTGCGCCATGTGATGTGAGAGATAAAAATTATAGGAGTCTTCATGAGCGATATCGTTCACGACCTGATCATCGTCGGTTCCGGTCCCGCCGGTTACACGGCTGCCACCTACGCAGCCCGTGCCGACCTGAAGCCTGTGGTGTTCGAGGGCATCGAGTTTGGCGGCCTGCTTATGACGACTACCGATGTGGAGAACTACCCAGGTTTCTCCGAGGGCATCATGGGCCCAGAGCTGATGGATCAGATGCGCGCACAGGCAGAGCGCTTCGGCGCTGACCTGCGCATGGAGATTGTCGATCGCATGGATCTCACCGGCGATATCAAGTCTGTCTGGGTTGGCGAAGAAGAGCACAAGGCTCACGCTGTCATCCTGGCAACCGGTGCCGCTCCGCGTTATGTGGGTGCTCCGGGTGAGCAGGCGCTGCTTGGTCATGGTGTCAGCGCTTGTGCCACCTGTGATGGTTTCTTCTTCCGCGACCACGATATCGCCGTCATCGGCGGCGGTGACTCCGCAATGGAAGAGGCAACCTTCCTTACCAAGTTCGCCCGCTCGGTGACGATTGTCCATCGCCGCGATGAGTTCCGTGCGTCGAAGATCATGGTCGAGCGCGCGCAGAACAATGACAAGATTCGCTTTGCGACGAACAAGGTTGTGTCCCAGGTTCTTGGTGAGGACAAGGGTTCGGTTACCGGTCTCGAGCTGGAAGACACCGTCACTGGTGAGAAGTCCGTCCTGGATGTGACTGCCATGTTCGTAGCAATTGGCCACGAGCCACGTTCGCAGATGGTTCGCAATCAGCTGGATTGCGATGAGAATGGCTACATTCAGGTAGCCGCTCCGAGCACCCAGACCTCTCTCAAGGGCGTCTTTGCGGCGGGCGATGTTGTTGACTCGCATTACCAGCAGGCAATTACCGCCGCTGGTTCTGGCTGCAAGGCTGCGCTGGATGCTGAGCACTACTTGGAAACTGTTGCTCGGTAGCTGACAGCAGGGCAGTCGCACTAGCTGGATAAACACCTAATAGTTGGGGTATCGCAATTGTTGGATAAGCCCTACGATTGCAGATATCCAACTATGGGGAATATCCGATAGCCGGTAAGCCCAATTGTTGTTAGCTGTAGCTCAATCAGGGCGCAGCAGGACGTGTTATAGCCCGGTACGCCCCGTACTCATCGAGCACTTGCAGCGTTCTCAAGAACACCATTAATTAACAATTTAGTACTTCACTCGCACCACCGGAAGCCCTAATTTTTGACGCCTTGAGCGCCAAATCCGTACGCGAGGCTGAAGAAGCTAGGTTGAAAAATTAGAATCAAGACCACAAAACAAAACCACTAAGAACTCAAACGAGCTCATTCTAAGGAGAAGAATTTCATGGCTCCGGTAACCGTCACCGCCAACACCTTTAAGTCCGATGTCCTCGAATCCGATAAGCCGGTGCTTGTTGATTTCTGGGCAGAGTGGTGTGGCCCGTGTAAGAAGATTGCTCCCGTTTTGGACGAGGTTGCGACCGAGCTCGATGGCAAGGCCGTCATCGCCAAGGTCAACGTTGATGAGGAGCGTGCACTGGCTGGCATGTTCCAGATCATGTCCATCCCAAGCCTGCTCCTATTCAAGGACGGCAAGAAGGTCGAAGAGATTCGCGGAGTCCGCCCGAAGGGCGAAATCACGTCGCTCATCGAAAAGCACCTTTAAAAGAACTTGGGGTTGCTCCTTATCCGATACGAGGTTACGACTGCCCACCCGCCACTTCGCTATTGCCACCTTCGTTGGACACACCCCATTATGATGTGACTGAAGTTGTGGTTGTGATTTAGAGTTAGTCCTGGGGTTCTGCCGTCGGGCTAGCCGACGCGCCCTCGTAACAATCAATTCGCGCCTGCGACCTGGTAATCTTGCTGGAAATGGCGGTTTACGTCTTCCTTAATACCGTGAAGGAACCAGGTTGCCGCCAACTTGAGAGGTATTGCTGACCATATCCTCTGAGAGTGCGCGAGATTTCTTAACTGAAGTTTCGTTTAGCTCACTGGCCAGTAATACTGATTAAGTGTTGTGAGGACCCACAACGGCCTAAACATAATTGTGGAGTTCGGAAGGGAGTTTTCGTGCCAGAGTTTCTGAAGGTGGGCGATAGGTCACCTCGTGTAGCCGAGGTACGTTCTACCCTGGCTCGTCTTGGGCTTCTGCCCAATTGGGAGGGCTCAGCCGCGGAGGAGAACTCGCCTCAGTGGTCTGGTGACGATGACCTCTTTGATGAGGATATGCGCAACGCTCTCCTGGCGTTCCAACAGTCCCGCGGTGTCTATGCCGACGGGATCATCCGCGACAGCACCCTGCGCCTACTGCGAGAAGCCTCGTACACTCTGGGCACCCGCGTACTGTCCTACGATCCACTGTCACAAATGACCGGTGAGGACGTAGGCGTTCTCCAAGCTACCTTGCAGGAACTCGGCTTCCACGATGCCCGAGTAGACGGCCACTTTGGCCCGAAGACCGATGCCTCTGTACGTGAATACCAGCTCAATTACGGGCTGGAGCCCGACGGTATCTGTGGTCCCGTTACTCTCCGGGCGCTCAGCTACTTGGGCAGGAGGGTTACTGGTGGCTCTGTAAACGCCTTCCACGAGAAGGAAATACTGCGCACGATGGGGCCGAAGCTCTCTGGAAAGCGCATTGTCATTGATCCAGGTCTTGGGGCAGGGGAGCCCGGCATTGTGGTCGACGGCCCTTACGGTCAGATTTCTGAAGAAGAGATTCTTTGGGATTTGGCCTCTCGCATTGAGGGTCGCCTTGTCGCGGCAGGTGCAGAGACTATTCTGTCTCGTCCTCGTACCGACAATCCGTCCATCGAGGATCGCGCTGAGATGGCCAACGCATTTGGCGCTGACGTCTTCATCTCCCTGCAGGCCGACCACTATCACAACAACCGCGCCAGCGGTATTGCGACTTTTTACTTTGGCTCGATGAAGGGCTCCAACTCCATTCTGGGCGAACAGCTCTCTGGCCTTATCCAGCGAGAGATTGTTGCCCGTACGAGCCTGGTAGACTGCCGCTCGCACGCCCGTACCTGGGATCTCCTCCGTCTGACCAGGATGCCCACGGTGGAAGTCGCCGTTGGTTACCTGACCAACGAGGATGACGTCGCAATTCTTTCTTCCCCAGATCAGCGTGACGTAATTGCCGAATCTATCGTTGTCGCTGTAAAGCGTCTGTACCTGGGCGATGAAGAGCAGCAGCCAATGACCGGCGCTTACAGCTTTGCGCAGCTGATTGAAGAGGAAAAAGCCTAAACACGGCTGATCAATCAAACCCGGCGCTAAAGACTGAACAGCTTTGAGCGCATAAAGGGTTCTTTCGCACTTAGATCCAACGCATGGCCGATTTCTTCGTCCCAATCCAATTCCGCATCCAACTCGATACGGAGTTTCGGATGAATCGGATGTGGAGTGACCACCCGAAACCCGGAGTCAAGAAGGGTTCGCGTACGAATCAAATCACCGGCGTTATGGTTAATCGCCGCCAACGAATCTGAAATACACGGCTTAGGATTTAGCTTTTCTTCAAGTTGCGCTTCGAAATCAGCGATTAGGTTCTCCGTACCGTCGTCAGGCGTTGGCGACGACGGCGTAAATGCCGACATAGAATCCGCCGTGCCACTGCAACCAAACGCTTCTACCGCTGAAATCCCGCGCAGCGCGAGCTTGTGCAGAGCGGTCACAATGAGCACGCGGAGCATGTCATCGTCAACCTCTAAAGCGTTGTAATGCAGACTCGTCAGCGCAATCGCATCCGGCGATATTGGTCCGGAAGGCATGGAAAATGTCGTCGGGCAGAAGCGTGGCGGAGCAAAGAGCAGCGTGCCGACGGTCTCAGGTTTCCCATCGATAAGTGATGCCGGTGGCTTTCGTCGTAGCGAATATCCGCACGGTCCCCAGGAAAGGTAGACGGTATTGAGCCATGCTTCCTTCTCCAAGCGCACCTGGGCGGCTAAATCAGGGCTTAAATCGCCATTTAAGAGGCTTTCACTAGCTCCGCCTGGCCGAGTAGGGGGTTGGCCGTCCGAATGCTTTAAATCACCGTTAGGCGCTTCATCCTCTTCTGGCGTGCTGGGGTCCAAATTAGGTTCGCGCGGCTCAGTCGAGAACTGGGGTAGGGCAGTTGCTGTACGGATATGCTCCATGCCCTGTTCCCAAAACAGGCTTAACATCGTCTCTGGATAGATTCCCTCGATGTCGGCCAGCGAAATTTTCTCGATGAATACTTCAGTCACAGTAACCGGGTTTACTCTTCGTCGAGATGCATCAGTGACATGATGCGATCAAAGTCCTCGAGGTTGCCGAATTCGATAACGATTTTGCCCTTACGCTTGCCCATCTGGGCAGTCACCTTCGTATCAAAAGAATTGGACAGGCGGTCAGCCCAATTGTGAAGGACCTCCGGCTGCGGAGTGGGCTCACGGTGCTGCTTTTTCGGTCGCTCGCCGGCATTGAGTAATGTCACTGCTTCTTCGGTCGCACGGACGGATAGTCCTTCAGCAACAATTCGCTCGGCGAGGCGCTGCTGTTCTTCCTTACCTGCCTTAACTCCAAGCAAGGCACGTGCGTGACCAGCCGACAGAACACCGACCGCTACTCGTCGCTGTACCTCCACCGGCAACTGCAAGAGTCGAATCATGTTGGTAATAACGGGCCGCGAGCGACCGATTCGATCCGCCAGCTCTGCCTGAGTTACACCAAACTCTTCGAGTAGCTGCTGGTACGCAGCGGCCTCTTCGAGTGGGTTCAGCTGAACGCGATGGATGTTCTCTAGTAGGGCATCGCGAAGCATGTCCTGGTTTGGAGTATCGCGAACGATGGCGGGAATCGTGTCGACCCCAGCTCGCTGAGAAGCACGCCAGCGACGTTCACCCATGATGATTTCAAACTCGGGTTGCGGCGCGTTCGGATCTTCCTTGCGCGCTGCCTCGAGTGCGGCCGCACGACTATCCTCAGAGATTGGTCGTACGATAATCGGCTGCAATAGACCGAACTCACGAATAGAGTGAGCGAGCTCATTTAGGGGCTCCTCATCGAAGACCTCTCGTGGCTGCTTCGGGTTCGGCGTGATCAGCTTCAAGTTGATCTCGCGATAGGTCGCGCCAAACTCGTTTGCGGCCGAAGCGTCAACATCGGTAGCCTCGGCGCTGCCATGGTCCGCTGCTCCCGACGTCGTCGAGGGCAATGTTTCACGTGAAACATCACTAGACTTACCAATAACCTTATCGTCACTGTGACGTTTCTGCGCCTCATTGGTATGAGGTTTGCTCTGGCCGGATTTTGCAGATTTTCCGGCGTTTTTGCCTTCAGTCAACGAGGTGCCGGATCCCGTCGCGGCTGCCCCCAGTACGTCGGCAACTCCGCTACTTCCAGGCTGCTTCGTCCCCTGGGTACGGCGGGGACCGAAGATAATATCCGCGGCACTCTCACCTACCGAGGGGTTAGCCGCCGGAGCAGTTGGGATCAGCGCGGCGATACCGCGACCGAGCCCTCCCTTGCGGTTCTCCTTTTTTTGATTCGACATCGGTAACTACTCCTAGTGGCTTTAATTTGTCTCAGTGGAATTGGACGGGGTAGGGGAGGAAGCTGGTTTTTGCCCAATCGCACTTCCACCCGGAACTGCGGAATAGTCGCCACGCGTTGCCAATTCCTTCGCGGCGTCAAGATAAGCAACTGCGCCCCGAGACCCTGGATCGTAGGAAATTACGGTCTGCGAATATCCCGGCGCCTCCGATACCTTCACGGATCGAGGGATGAGATTACGTAGCACAACCTCACCGAAGTAGTTACGAACCTCATTGGCAACTTCTTCCGAAAGCTTGGTGCGGCCATCGAACATAGTGAGCAGCACAGCAGAAATATGTAGCTCCGGATTGAGATGCTGACGAATCATCTGCACGTTATTCATCAGCTGAGTCACACCCTCCAAGGCGTAAAACTCACACTGAATCGGAATCAAAACCTCGTTGGCGGCAGTCATCGAATTCAGAGTCAACAGACCGAGCGAAGGAGGGCAGTCAATAATGAGAAAGTCAAAGCCGTTGTCAATCAGGTACTGATCTGACACTGCATCGAGAAGTCGGCGCTCACGGTTCAGGAGCGAGACCAGCTCAATCTCGGAGCCCGCCAAGTCCAACGTCGCTGGCACACAAAAGAGATTCTCAGATTCAGGGGAACGCTGGATGACATCGTCAATCTGTAGTTCGCCAATTAGAAGCTCATACGTCGACGGGGTCCCGGAAACATGCTCAATCCCCAGGGCCGTAGAAGCATTTCCCTGCGGGTCATTATCGATGACTAGCACCTTGAGACCATGCCGCGCGAGCGCCGACGCGATGTTGACTGCCGAAGTGGTCTTGCCCACGCCACCCTTCTGGTTGGCGATAGTAATACGGCGCGGGCGTTCGGGGCGTGGAAGCGATAAACGGTTCGGGGCCTTAACTTGCGCTGCCCGTTGAGCTGCCGCAGCGATGGGTGTGTCTTGCCAGGACTTCCGGCTCATTAACTATTCCCCTTACAAGCACAGCAATCACCAATCATGGCCACTGGAGTGCGAATAAAAACTTAGTAACTATCTGCAAAAGCGTAATCATCAAGCCCCAACAAGCGTTAGACGCCGACGATTGTGGAAATGTTTCACGTGAAACATCCACCTTGGCCGGTAGGACTTTGCCATACCGCGATACTTATCCCACTCTAGCCCGACGGCACTACGCGCCTCAATGTCGAAACCAAAACACAAGCGAACCGGCAGTGGAGTAGGGGAGGGGGACTTACAACCTACTTCTTCTGAATAATCACGGCGTACGTCGAAGTTCCCAACACGGAACCGCCAACCTCTACAACGCGGGGATTAGTTCCCTTCGCCTTGGCAATAAGCTTTGCGTCCCGATCAATCTCCTCTTGCGCAGTTCCACCCTTCAGTGCAACCATCGCGCCTCCGGATTTAACTAAAGGAAGCGACCAGCCCGCCAATTTCCCAAGAGGGGCAACAGCGCGAGAAGTGACGACATCTACTTGGCCAACCTCAGCGCGAACCACTTTCTCCTCAGCGCGGGCGCGAACCACGGTCACATTGTCCAGCTCGAGATCTTCCACAACTTCGTTCAAGAAAGTCGTACGGCGCAGCAATGGTTCTACAAGAACCACCTTCAAATCTGGTCGTGCAAGAGCAAGCGGAATCCCGGGCAAGCCTGCCCCCGAACCAATGTCCGCAACTACAAGCCCTTTGCCTATCGCTTCTCCAACTACCGCAGAATTGATAATGTGCCGATCCCACAGCTTTGGAGTTTCACGTGGCCCAATCAAACCTCGGACTGTAGCCTCCTCAGCCAACCATGAGTGGTAGCGGTATGCTCGATCGGCATTCCCTCCAAACACGGTATCTATCACCGAACGCAGATCCGCATCGACCAAACCTGCGGAGGCTTCTTGATTATCGACGTCTTTCGCGGAGTTACTCAACAGTTCCACTAACCTTTCCAATGGGGCAGCTGTGCCGTCACCCGTCGAGCTTTTCATTACCCCTAGTGTACGACAGTGCAACAGCGATGTTTCACGTGAAACATTGATCAAAGTTGGATGCCAAACTCCAGGCCCCGGAGAAAATTACATGCCTGTAATAACAGTGACGTTGTTTGCTCGATAGAGCACGAAGGCAAGCAAAAACGCCCCGCATCAACTGCGGGGCGTTTCGATTAATTAACTTATGTAGACGAAGGGCGATTCCACTTCAGCTATTTCTTTTTCCGCTTCCGGTTCTTCCGATTTGCGGGTTTCTGTCCTGGCGCTGGCTTCGAGGCTGGGCCCTGCTGTCCCTTCCCCGAATTACCATCCGGAAGATGGCTAGAAGCCTTGTTCGCTGCAGAGGCCTGACCGGACTGCGCCTGCTGCGCATTCTGCGCTGCCTGACGCTTGCCACCCTTCTTCGGATTGATTGGCTTCTGGCCAACCTTCGGAGCGAGCTTCTCCTGTGCCTCGCGCTTGGCAGCCTTCTTAGCTGCGACAGCTTCCTTCTCTTCCTCATCCAGCTTGCCGAAGATGTAGCGCTGCTGGAAGTAGGTCCAGACGTTGTTAGTCACCATGTAGACAAGAAGACCGATGTGCCAGAAAGCACCGGTAACAAGAATCATGATCGGGAAGAACCAAAGCATCATCTTGTTCATCATGTCCATCTGCTGACCCATAACGCCTTCCTGGCGCTTCACCAGACCGGCTTCCTGGCGGGCACGCGTGCGGTCAACAGACATGCGAGCGTTGAAGTGCGTTGCAAGTGCCGCAATAACAATCAGCGGAATGGCAACGATCATGATGTCCATGCGGGTGAAGTCCGCAGGCGTACCAGGCACAGTAAAGGCTGCGTATTGATCCTCGCCCATACCAACCGAACTGGACAGTGGAGCATTGAGCACACGAGCCAGCAGGAAGGACCGCACCTCATCTACACCGAAGACGTAGTTAGGCGTATTCCAGTTCTGCTCCACCGACATGCGAAGCGCATTGCCCGTCGTACCCGTTCGGTTGAACGAACGCAGCACGTGGAAAAGGCCAATGAACACAGGCATCTGAACCAGAATCGGCAAACAGCCGCCGAGCGGGTTGACACCCATTTCCTTCTGTAGCTGGCGCATAGCAAGAGCCTGAGCCTGCTGATCGTTCTTGTACTTCTCCTTGATGGCCTGCATCTCAGGAGCGAGCTGCTGCATCTTGATGGCAGAACGCTGCTGGTTCAGCATCGGCTTAAACAGGAGGATACGGATGGTGACCACAAGCAAAATAATGGCCAGCACCCAGGAGATACCCGAGGAGGGATCGAATAGGAAACCTGAGGCCTTATGCCAGAACCACAGGATGGCCGAAATCGGCACATACACGAAATTGAGCACGGTCTAAGATCACTCCGTTCTTTAGGGGACAGCGCACTCGCGCCTTCGTCTACAAAGCCCCGTCAAAGGCTAAGCATTACTAGAGGTTACCTGTGCATTCGCCTCAACCACGAACCCAGGCCGGGGAATGTGGCAGGAACTGGATCCCAGCCACCCGGATGCCAGGGTGCGCAACGGAAGATGCGCAAGAAAGTCAGCCACAGGCCACGAATAGCTCCGAAACGGCGCACAGCCTCAAGACCATATGCGGAGCACGTCGGTTCAAAACGACATGTGCTCGTGGGCTTCAGATTAGAGATACGACGGCGGTAGAAGAGAATCGCCCTCTCAGCCACACGTGCGCCGGGGGTCTGAGCGAGGGGGCCGTCGTCAAGCGAATTAGCGCCGACGTTCGTATGTGGCGAGTGCCGATTGCACATCGTGGGACAGCTCCTGGCTGGTGGCTGTGGCAGATGCAGGCAGCGCGCGAACGACAATGTCCATGGTGGACGGAAGATTCTGCGCGGCCGCGGCCATAACATGGCGGAGCCTGCGGGATACAGCGTGACGAGTCACGGCGTTGCCCACAGCTTTAGATACGACAAGACCGACACGCGGACCACCAAACCTGGCAATCTGCGTATCGGTCTTATCTTCACCGCCAGAAGCGGCGGTGTCACGAATATGCAAGACCAAGGTCTTGCGTCCGATTCGGCGTCCACGTCGTACGGTGACCGTGAAGTCACGCGAAGAACGCAGCTTATTGCTCTGAGGGAGCACCGAAATCGGTGTCCTCTTGCTTAAGCGGACAGGCGGGCACGGCCCTTGCTGCGGCGTGCTGCCACAACGGCGCGACCGGAACGGGTACGCATACGGGTACGGAAGCCGTGCACGCGTGCACGACGGCGGTTATTCGGCTGGAACGTCCGCTTCGACACGGTTGACACTCCTTGAAACTCAAACGACCACGAGTCCACGCTGAACACACCGCAGTAAACTCCTCGCTTCGAGTGCGAGGCAGCGATGCGTCTGACGCATTCCCGTGATGCACGGAAAAATTACTTACCGACAGATTGAAAGCTACATGCGTTCTGTCGGGTCCAAGCACAAGCTCGGACTCATATCTCAATGGATATGAAACACCCAGATAGGTTACGTCGAATCGAGCGAGAAATTCAAATCAACACGCCGGATTTACCTGGAGAATCATTTTCCAAGTTTTCCGACGGTACCGATGTTGACCTGTGGAAATACTGACCTATGCACTGCAATCCACAGGGTGTTTATCCCATTAGCTGTGGATAACTTCCACACCATGAATCACAGCGAGCAGGGGAAATAACGTGTTTACCTAGGTAAACGCAGACTAGGGGGCTATTTTTCATTGTGGGCAAACTGTGGATAAACTGTTAGTCAATTAGCGACAAGGTTTATCCACAGGTGTGGACAAACATGTGGAAGTCCTGCTCGGGGCGTATAGCACCTTGTGTAGAAACACCCCACAGGGCGAATTACAAGAAATAGCCCCCAAATGGGCAGATATGGCACTCTCGCCATGCCAAAAACACTCCACAAAAACAGGTCGCCTCGATAAATTTGATGAACGTAAACATGTAAAAGGACATTCACACAGTGAGCGAACAACCAGAATTGCCAGGTGGACTCTGGGAGCAGGTCGTTTCTATCCTGACTTCACCAGAAGGTACGCCGGAGTTGGGCATTGCACCACTACGCCCGCCACACAAGGCACTGCTGCGGTCAGTGACGCACACTGGTGACTTTCCAGGTTTTTTCCTGCTCAGCACTCAATCGCCAGTGGTGCAGGCGCTGGTAAAAGAAGAGCTCAAGGGCATTATCGAGGCCGTCTTAGCTTCGCTGACCGGCGAAGAGTTGGAAACGGTCATCACCGTTGCCGATCCTGCTGACGACGCTGAAGATAGCCAGGCAGCAGAGACCACTCAACCATCTGCACAGCACTCGGGGCAGATGCCATCTGCAGCTTCGCGTCCGCAGCAGGCTCAGCGTCAACAGCCAAACCAGCAGCACCAGCAGCAATCTGGCCGCAACTACCCGTTCCCCAGTGCAGATACGAACGACTTCAATCTCCACGAGCAGCACCAGGGATCGACGCAGACGCCACAGGTGTCGCAGACGCACCAGCCGAATGTCCATAATCAGCAGAGTGCCCAGTCACAACGCCGATCGATGGACGCCGTAGATTCGATGGCCCAGGGGCTTTCGCACTCATCTGCCGAGAATCCAATGACTATTGCTGATCAGCGCCAGGTCACAAGTCCTTTCCGTTCCGAGAGCCACGGCACTCCAACCGAGATGAGCATGCCTTTCGAGGAGCCCACCCTCAACCCGAACTACACCTTCGAGACCTTCGTTATTGGTCCGCAGAACAAATTCGCCGCCGCAGCCGCCGTCGCTGTTGCAGAGTCTCCGGGGCGCACCTACAACCCGCTGTTTATCTCCGGCGGTTCGGGTCTTGGCAAGACGCACCTGCTCCACGGCATTGGTCACTACGCCAAGCATTTGTACCCTAACCTGCGGGTTCGTTACGTTTCCTCGGAAGAGTTCACCAACGACTTCATTAATTCCGTGCGTGACGACGCCCAGGAATCCTTCAAGCGTCGCTACCGCGATTTGGACATGCTCATCATCGATGACATCCAGTTCTTGGAGGGCAAGGAAGGTACACAGGAAGAGTTCTTCCATACGTTCAATGCCCTGCACCAGTCCAATCACCAAATTGTGCTGTCGTCGGACCGCCCACCACGCGAGCTTAAGACCCTGGAGGATCGCCTTCGTACCCGCTTCCAGTGGGGGCTCAATCCGGATCTGCAATACCCGGACTTGGAGACGCGAATCGCAATTCTGTCGAAGAAGGCACAGCTGTCTGATTTGGTCGTTCCGCATGATGTACTCCAGTACATCGCGGAGAACACCTCGTCTTCTATTCGTGAGCTCGAGGGGCGTCTCCTGCAGATTAGTGCTCACGCATCCATGATTCATGAGCCTGTGACCTTGAAGTTTGCGCAGGAGATCCTCGGTGCCGACGAAATCGAGGTGCAGATTACCCCGGAGATCATCATCTCCACCACGGCTGAGTACTTCGACTTAACGGTTGCGGATTTGGTGGGCCCGGGTAAGACTCGCCCGGTCGCTCATGCACGCCAGATTGCTATGTACCTGACGAGGTCCTTCACCGAGCTTTCGTTGCCGTCGATTGGCCGAGAGTTCGGAAATCGTGACCATTCAACGGTTTTGCACGCTGAACGCAAGATTGTTAAGGAAATTCAGGAGAAAAAGCCCTCAAAGGACCAGGTCAACGACCTGACTACACGCATTCGTGACCGAGCTCGCGGCACGGCTTAAAATCCTTGGGTTCGGCGTGCGGAATTCTTGTTATTAACTGCGGTTTTTCCGTGCACAGAGCTGTGGACAACTCCTAAATTTTGTGGATGAAAGATGAAGCCCGAACACTATCCACAGACACCCCAAGTTATCCACAGTTAGACGCACTGGTTATCCACAGCGCGAAATCAGTGAAGACCAGCGGGAATCATGTAATTTCACAATGTGCACACCCCCTATTACTACTCCCGACTTTAAAAATCTCTAGAAACTTCTAGATAAAAGGGGGCCTGCGCACAACCTCTGGCAAGCAACCTCTCGCGCACAACTTCATAAATGCCAAGAACGAGTAAGAACTACGATCAAGCACTAGACGGACTACAAGAATCCCAGTGAGGTCTTTGGCAGTCTGCAGTAGAGTTGTACGATGGAATCTTTGTAACTCCAGTCATGTGCGCTGACATAGCGTGCTGACAACACAAAAGACGGCTAATAACAGACATCCAATACCGGTGGAGGAACGATGGAGCAGACCGAAGTCCGTATTCGCGCGGCTAAGGACGATCTCGCGGGTGCGGTGAGCTGGGTTGCTCGTAACCTGCCTGCACGCCCGACTCAGCCGATTCTGCGTGGCATGATTTTTCTCGCGGATGACAATGGTCTGCAGCTCGCTGGCTATGACTACGAGGTCTCGACTCAGATTCGTATTAGTGCAGAGGTCGATGAGCCCGGTCGCTTCGCCGTCAATGGCAAGTTGGTTTCTGACATTGTCTCTAAGTTGCCGAATAAGCAGGTAGAGATGCACTTTGATGGCACGAAGGTCATCGTTCGCTGTGGTTCTTCCCGCTTCGAGCTACCAAGCCTGACCTTGGAGGATTACCCTCAGCTACCAGAAGCTCCGGCTGCTACCGGTACTGTCGATGCTGCTCTGCTGGCTGAGGCTATTGGTCAGGTCGCTATCGCTGCCGGCAAGGATGAGTCGCTGCCGATGCTGACCGGCATCCGGATGGAAACCGAAGGTAACGAGGTCACTCTCGCTGCCACCGACCGTTTCCGCCTGGCGGTTCGCAGTTTCGAGTGGGAGCAGATCCCTGAGGGGGAGACCAAGCTGCTCATCCCGGCAAAGACATTCGCGGAGACTGCCCGCACTCTCGATACCACTTCCAGTGAGCCAGTGACCTTGGCATTCGGCGACGGATCCGATGATCGTGAGGTCGGCTCCGAAGGTCTGCTGGCTATCCTCGCCGATCCTCGTCGCACTACCACGCGACTGCTGGACGCCGAGTTCCCGAAGTTCCGCCCGTTGCTGCCGAAGCAGCATTCCTCCATGGCTGTTGCCCGTGTTGACCAGCTGCAGGATGCCATCCGTCGTGTGTCTCTGATGGCCGATCACGGTGCGCAGATTCGCATGGACTTCTCCGACGGCCAGGTTGTCCTTTCCGCTCATGGCGACGAGGTTGGTCACGCAGAAGAGACTGTGGCCTGCAACTTCTATGGGGAACCACTTCTGATTGCCTTCAACCCGCAGTACCTGCTCGAGGGGCTCAGCGCTGTTCGCTCCCACCGCGTTCTGCTGGGCTTTACGCAGCCCTCGCGTCCCGCGATTCTCATTCCGGAGCCGGAAGCCATCCCGGAGCTCGGTGAGGACGGCTTCTACCCAACGCCGGAGACCGACTTCACTTACCTGCTGATGCCTGTGCGCCTGCCGGGCTAGTCTGCGGCTATGCACATTCGGTATTTGTCCTTGCGGGACTTCCGCTCCTGGCCGGAGTTGGAAGTCGAGTTCACGCCTGGAATTACCGTATTTACCGGGCAAAATGGCTACGGCAAGACCAATATCGTCGAGGCCGTTGGATATCTCTCCACGCTCGGTTCGCATCGAGTGTCTACGGATGCTCCGCTGGTTCGTTCGGGGACCCCGTCGGCACGCATTTCGGCGACGGCGGTCAATGATGGCCGAGAGCTGACGGCGCATCTGCTCATCAATCCGCATCGCGCGAATCAGGCGCAGATTAATCGCACGCGGCTGAAGTCTCCGCGGGAGCTGCTGGGGATCGTCAAGTCGGTCTTTTTCTCGCCCGAGGATCTCACGTTGGTCAAGGGCGAGCCCGCGTCCCGTCGCCGCTACATCGATGATTTGCTCGCTTTACGACGGCCACTGTCCGCAGGTATCCGCATTCAATATGACAAGATCTTGCGTCAGAAAAATGCGCTGCTGAAGTCGGCGGGCTCGACGCTGCGCCGTGGCTATTCTTCCTCGGAGGGGCAGGCCGCACTGAGCACGCTGGACACCTGGGATGCGCAATTGGCGCAGGTGGGAGCGGCACTAATGGCTGCGCGCATGGATTTGATTGCCGAACTGTCGGAACACGTCAGCGAGGCCTATGCCACGCTTGCCCCGCACTCGCGCCCAGCCACGATTGCCTATGCGCCGAAGGTCGACAGTCTGGATGGCGGGCCATTGCCCAGCGAACCGGAGCTGCTCGAGGCACTGCTGCTGACGAAGATGGCGGAGCGCCGCACCGCGGAGATTGAGCGCGGTTCCTGTCTCGTTGGTCCGCATCGCGATGATCTCAACCTCATTCTCGGCAATGACCCCGCCAAGGGCTTCGCTAGCCACGGCGAGACCTGGTCTTTTGCACTCGCGCTGCGTCTCGGCGCGTACTTTTTGCTCCGTGCCGATGGGCCCGACCCGATCTTGGTGCTTGACGACGTGTTTGCGGAGCTCGACCGGCATCGTCGGGAAGCTCTCATGGAAATCGCGCAGCAGGCTGAGCAGGTGTTGATCACCTCGGCGGTGGGGGAGGAGTTGCCTCAGGCACTGGTCGAGGATTCTTCTGTCACTCATCACACGGTGACGGTGGCGCAGACTGAGCAGGGGCGAATCTCACTGCTGGATGAAAACCCAGTCGCGGAAGAGTGACGGGTATGGTCGAGAACATGGAGCCGGATAACTCACCGGAAGAAGAAAAGGACCTGATTAGCGACGCTTTCTTCCGCATGCGCGATGCCGCTAAGGAGGGCGGTCACAAGTTACCGAATCTCCAGCGGCCACCGAAGAAGAAGGGCTCGTGGTCTGGCCTCGATAGCCGTGTGCCTGTGAAGGCCGCGGAGGGGATTGTTGCGGACGTCGATAAGCAGCGGGCAGCGCAAGCAGTGGTACGAGATCGTGCCGGTACGGTGATTTCGCCGAGCCTATTGAAGGAGGCGGGGATTCGGCTGTACCGGAAATATGACCGTCGACCTGCGCCGATTGGTGCGGTGCTGAATAAGGCAGTAGTTGATCGCGGCTGGCAGATCCATATTGCCCACGGTGTGATCATGACGGAGTGGGATTCGATGGTCGGCAAGGTTGTCGCGGAACACTCCCAGGTCAAGGAGTTCAAGGACGGCACTTTGGTGGTCGAGTGCCAATCGACAGCATGGGCAACACAGCTGCGGCTAGCACAGCGACAGGTTTTGAAGTCGATTGCGGAACGCGTCGGGGATGGAGTGGTTGAGGAAATTAAGGTGCTTGGGCCAAAAGCGCCGAATTGGCGCAAGGGCAAATTGCACATCGAGGGCCGAGGACCGCGTGATACTTACGGGTAAAGGTCGGTAAACGGTCTACGATTAGCCGTCGGTATGCGTAAAACTGCGAAATTTGGTCCTTTGAGCGCATCGGCTATATCCACAGTAGGGGACTACGTTGGGGTAAGATGGGCAGGAGAAAACCGGCAGGCGGTTCTTGAGACGTTATCGACTTCCAAACTAGCCAGACCTATCTAGTAGTCCTAGGTGGTTCTGGCTGGCGCTGATAGCACTTGACCGCCGGCCTATTTTTCGCGCGCTGACGAATGTTGCGCGGGGAGAGAACCAAGAATAGGAGACGCGCCGAACCGTGGCTGCTACCGAACATCAATATGACGCCTCATCGATTACCATCCTCGAGGGCCTCGAGGCCGTGCGTAAGCGGCCGGGTATGTACATTGGCTCGACTGGTGAGCGTGGTTTGCACCACCTGGTGTGGGAGGTTGTAGACAACTCCGTCGACGAGGCGATGGCGGGTTACGCCACCGATGTTGAGGTCACTCTGCTGGAAGACGGCGGCGTTCAGGTCCGCGATAACGGCCGTGGTATTCCTGTCGAAATGCACCCGTCGGGTATGCCGACGGTGCAGGTGGTTATGACTCAGCTGCACGCCGGCGGCAAGTTTGACTCCGAGTCCTACGCTGTTTCCGGTGGTCTGCACGGTGTGGGTATTTCGGTGGTTAACGCGCTGTCGACGCGCATGGAAACCGAGGTCATCCGCGATGGCTACACCTGGTACCAGAACTTCGACCAGGCTGTTCCGGAAGAAATTATCCGAGGTAAGAAGACTCGCGGTTCGGGTACCACGCAGCGTTTCTGGCCGGACCCGGAGATTTTTGAGACCACCGATTTCAAGTTCGACACCATTTCTCGCCGCCTGCGCGAGATGGCGTTTTTGAACAAGGGCCTGACCATCACGTTGGTGGACAAGCGTGTCTCCGAGGAGGAGCTCGAGGCCGAGGCTCTGGCGGAGCAGGCGGAGACCGAATCCGCTGAAATCGCCAAGGATGCGGTTGAGGAGCAGAAGGAGAAGGCAGAGAAGACCACCAAGCCGAAGGAGCGCCGCAAGGTCTTCCACTACCCGAATGGTCTGCGGGACTATGTCGAGACTCTGAACAAGTCGAAGAACATCATCCACCCGACCATCATTTCCTTCGATGCTGCAGGTGACGGCCACGAGGTCGAGATTGCAATGCAGTGGAACTCGGGTTACTCCGAGTCGGTGCACACCTTCGCCAACACCATTAACACCATTGAGGGTGGCACGCACGAAGAGGGCTTCCGTTCTGCGTTGACATCGCTGATGAACCGCTATGCGCGTGAGCACCGCCTGTTGAAAGAGAAGGAAAACAACCTCTCCGGCGAGGACTGCCGTGAAGGTCTCGCTGCCGTGATTTCGGTGAAGGTCGCCGATCCGCAGTTCGAGGGCCAGACGAAGACGAAGCTCGGTAACACCGAGGTGCGTTCCTTCGTCCAGCGCATGACTAATGAACACATCGGTCACTGGCTGGAGGCCAATCCGGCTGAGGCCAAGGCCATTGTTAACAAGGCCATTGCTTCGGCGCATGCCCGTCAGGCGGCTCGTAAGGCCCGTGACCTGGTACGTCGTAAGTCCGCGACCGATCTTGGCGGTCTTCCGGGTAAGTTGGCGGACTGCCGTTCGAAGGATCCGAAGCAGTCCGAGCTGTTCATCGTGGAGGGTGACTCCGCAGGTGGTTCTGCAAAGGCAGGCCGAAACTCGCTGTTCCAGGCCATTTTGCCGCTGCGCGGTAAGATCTTGAACGTCGAGAAGGCGCGCCTGGATAAGACTCTGAAGAATAACGAGGTCCAGGCCATTATTACGGCGCTGGGCACCGGTATTCACGACGAATTCGACATCGAGAAGCTGCGCTACCACAAGATTGTGCTGATGGCCGACGCCGACGTCGATGGTCAGCACATTGCCACGCTGCTACTGACGCTGCTGTTCCGTCTGATGCGTCCGCTGATTGATGAAGGGCACGTCTACCTCGCCCAGCCGCCGCTGTACAAGCTCAAGTGGGCCAAGGGTGAGCCGGGCTACGCCTACTCCGATGCTGAGCGCGATCAGCTGCTGGAAGAGGGGCTGGCTGCCAACCGCAAGATCAACAAGGACGATGGTGTTCAGCGTTACAAGGGTCTCGGTGAGATGAACGCCGCTGAGCTGTGGGATACCACCATGGATCCGGATCACCGCGTGCTGCGTAAGGTCGCCCTCGAGGACGCGCAGAAGGCCGATGAACTGTTCACCATTCTGATGGGCGATGACGTCGCTTCACGACGTTCGTTTATTACCCGTAATGCGAAGGACGTTCGCTTCCTCGACGTTTAAGCCGGTACCTGGTTTTAGTTTTCGCCTTGTCGGTTCCCCTGACAAAACCTCAGTTCAGCCATTAATGTTTATGAAATGGAAGATACTCGGGGAAGCATGGTCAACGGGGAACCGCCAGTCGAGCCACGTATTGTGCAGGAGACTTTGCCAGATGGCTCCGTGACCCCGATGGCGCTTCGGTTTCCCGAAGGTTCGCCTCGGGGCATTGTCGTTATTTGGCCGGGCTTTGGCATGGGTGCTCGCTACTACCGGCCGATTGCCCAAGAGTTACAGCGTCGAGGTTTTTGCGTCCTGACCTCGGAGTTGCGCGGCCAGGGTAACCAGACTGCGGTGGCCACCCGCCGTCACAATTGGGGCTACCAGGATCTCGCATCGGTGGATTACCCGCTGGCCGTGGCGCGGGCTCGCAAGGAGTTTGATCACCTCGCGGCAGGGGAGAGCACAGGGGAGAAGCTACCCGTCTACTTGCTGTGTCATTCCATGGGCGGTCAGATTGCCTCGCTGTATCTGGCCCGACCGGAAGCGGACGTGGCCGGCGTAGTGATGGTCGGCTCCGGTACTCCGCACTACAACTGTTTTACTGGCAACGAGTACAAGCGGCTTCGCTACGGTGCACCGTTTATGCAGGTGGTGTCCCAGATCCTGGGCTATTGGCCAGCGGGCAGGCTTGATTTGGCCGGCTATGGCCGCCAGGCTCGTAACCATGTGGTGGAGTGGGCGCGGTTCTCGCGCACGGGTCTTCTGCGACCGCGCGGTGCGGATATCGACTACGCCGCTGAGATGCCGAAGGTGACCACCCCGGCGCTGCTGCTGAACTGTGGTGGTGACCGTGACTGCCCGGAGGCTTCCGCACAGGCGCTGGCACGGATGCTGCCGAATTCGGCAAAGTACGAGTTCATTGAGCAGCGGCTGGGCCACAATCGCTGGGCGCGTGAGCCACAGGCTGTGGTTGACCGTCTAGAGCAGTTTATTGAGGAAATTTAAACCGCAATTTTCCAGCTGGTAATCTGCGCTTCTTAACGTAGATGCCTATGGCAACTTCACCTAAAAATATATCTGAATTTTCCCGTCGGCACTTCCTGCAGACCGCCGCAGGAGTCGGTGCTGTCACCGCTGCGAGCACGCTGCTGCCGCCATCATTGCGCCATGCACTCGCGCAGCCCCGACCGGCTGGCTCCCTCGACCAGGTTGAGCACGTTGTCGTGTTGATGCAGGAAAACCGCTCTTTTGATCACTACTTCGGCACTCTCCGAGGTGTGCGGGGGTACAACGACAATTCCGCTTTGCCGGGCGTTTTCAACCAGAGTGGGGTCAGTCCATACCTGATTCGCAACGCCGCTAATCGCGGTGATCTCTCGGTGGAGTACATTGCAAGTTTGCCGCACGGTTGGGAAGACGGGCAGGTTGCACTAAACGGCGGCCGCTGTAACGGCTGGATCGAGGCTAAGGGCAAAGGCACGATGGCCTGCTATGACCGTCAGGACATCGCGTTCCAATTCGCACTCGCAGAGACATTCACTATCTGTGATGGCTACTTTTCTTCAATGCCTACGTCGACAAGCCCGAACCGCAACTACCTGTTTTCGGGTGATACCCGAAAGGAACCGTGGGGGACTGGAGCGGTTGGCAATGCGGCGTACGAGCCGACGCACCCGGGGTACAGGTGGCGCACGTATGCCGAGGATCTCTCGGCGGCTGGGGTGCCATGGCGCGTCTACCAGGAGTGGGATAACTACACGGACAACAACCTGGATTTCTTCGCCGCGTTTCGAAATATTGGCCGCAAGGTCATTCGTGAGGCCGGGCTGCCTGGTCGCGACATGACGGGCTTCCACGAGAAGCTGCTGGAACTGGGTGATGGCACGCCGCCAACTGCAGAGCAGCAGCAGATGGTCGACCGCCTGAATGCCGCTGTGGAGAAGCTGCCTGAGGCGGAACGGGATCTCTATGATCGCGCGCTGCACCGCCGCCAGCCGGGCACGCTAACCGACGCTTTCCGACGGGATGTTGAATCTGGGGAGCTGCCAAAGGTGTCCTGGATTGTGCCTTCGGCCGCGGAAAGCGAGCACCCGGGAGCGTCCTCGCCGATTCAGTCGGCGAATATCACTTACCGCCTGTTGGATGCGTTGGCCTCCAACCCGGAGGTGTGGGCCAAGACCGTCTTCCTGATTAACTTTGACGAGTTTGATGGTTACTTCGACCATGTGGTGCCGCCGCTGCCGCCGAAGAATGAGCCGGGGGAGTGGTACCTGGGCAAGCCGAAGGGGCTCGGGTTCCGTGTCCCGATGACTGTCATTTCACCGTGGTCGGTGGGTGGTTTGGTGTCCTCAGAGGTCTTCGATCACACTTCGGTGATCCGTTTCCTGGAGCAAGTCACCGGCGTGAGCTGCGGAAATATCACTGATTGGCGTCGTCGGGTATGTGGTGATTTGGTATCCACACTGGACTTCTCGGCGTCTACGGGAATGCAGCTTCCAGAGCAGCCGGGACCAGCGCCGGAGTTTGTGAAGCGCTGGGAGGCGGAGCCGGCCGGTGACTATCCTGTGCAGGAGTCCGAGCAGGCGACCGCGCTGCCGACACCGTACCGGCTGCACGCCTACCTCAAAGGCGGCAATCTTGTGCTGGTCAATGACGGTTCCCGTGAGGCTGTTTTCGCTGTTTACAGTGGCAATAAGGTGGAGCATCACACGGTGCTCGGTACGTTAGAGCTGCGAATTGGACTCCTGGAGCGCGAACTTACCGTGTGCGGCCCGGACCGCTTCCTGCGTGTATTCAGCAAGACGGCGAAAGAGTTGCCGGAGGTCACTTTGGAGCACGCGGCGGGACGTGTTCTAGTTGGCGGGCAGGACCGGACGGCTGATTATGTCCGTGATGGTTGGTACGAGGTTGAGCTGGCTGAAGGTGAGGCCACGGCGTATTACACGGGCCGGCTGGAGTCCGGCAATCGCATTCCGACCAGCCCGTTTACCCGAAAGAGTGACTAGGCCCTGTCCCCGGCTAAGTGCCGCCTTTGACCAGATCCCACGTCTCTGCGAATGACAGCTCTTCGCCGTTGGTGGTGAGGAGTATGTGTGCAAGTAGTGCGCCCAGTGCGGTGTTGCCAAAACTTAGTGGTTTCACGTGAAACGTTGCGTAAGCGACCGCCTGCGCTGCCGCAGAAATCGCGGGAAAGCTACGGTGACCAGCAATGACTCCTGAGCTGGCGGCGACAATAGCGCTGATTGTCCACGGCCTCGCAAGTGTAGCGTCGGCCAATTCCGGCACTGTGGCCACCAGTTCATCGGTAGCCGCCAGGATAGCGGCCTCGCTGAGAGGCTGAATCTGGGGCGCGCTCATTCTTGTACTCCGCGGGGCCTTGGGGAGCTCAACTTTCGCAGCAGCGCCATGTCAGTATCAATTACGCTTGCCGTAATTTCCCGAGCCTGACCTTGCTGAAGGGCTCTCGCTGCGGCGGATTCGATGGCGCGAATGGCGGCCTCGTGTTTAGACACGCCCTCCATGTGCGCCAGCAGCGCCAGAGCGGTGTCCTGTTCTTTCGTGAGTCTCAAGGTCATCGCCATCGCATTTGCTCCTTGCTGCCTAGCTTGTGCCGTCTTATTCGTCTCTACTAGGCCTAAAACCCAGATTTGATACCACAATGGTATCGAAAAGTTGCACACGGCGTCGTAAAGCGGGCTCTAAAGCCCTGTAGAATGGATGCGAACCTCTTTTAAGTAAAGGAAGCAGTCATTGAGCGACGATAACAACAACGACGGCTCATCCTTCGGAAGTGGAGTATTGGGCCACCAGGTTCGCCCGATCGACATCAATGAAGAGATGCAGTCGAGCTATATCGACTACGCCATGAGCGTGATTGTGGGCCGTGCGCTGCCGGAGATTCGTGATGGTCTCAAGCCGGTGCACCGCCGCATTCTCTACGCCATGTTCGACAACGGCTACCGCCCGGAGCGCGGTTATGTGAAGTCCGCAAAGCCGGTTTCGGACACGATGGGTAACTACCACCCGCACGGCGACATCGCTATTTACGACACCATGGTGCGCATGGCGCAGCCGTGGTCCATGCGCTATCCGCTTGTCGACGGTCAGGGTAACTTCGGCTCCCGCGGTGACGACGGCCCCGCAGCTATGCGTTACACGGAGGCCCGTCTGACGCCGTTGGCCATGGAAATGGTGCGCGACATTCGCGAAAACACCGTCGATTTCCAACCGAACTATGACGGTCGTACGACAGAGCCTGTTATTCTGCCGTCGCGTGTCCCGCAGCTGTTGATGAACGGCTCCGGCGGTATTGCCGTCGGTATGGCCACCAACATCCCGCCGCACAACCTGCGTGAGGTCGCGGATGCCATCAACTGGTGCCTGGACAACCCGGATGCGGATGAAAAGACCACGCTGGATGCGGTCATGGAACGCATCAAGGGCCCGGATTTCCCAACTGCCGCCCAGATTGTCGGCGACAAGGGCATCAAGGAGGCCTACACCACCGGCCGTGGCTCGATTCGCATGCGCGGTGTGACCTCGATTGAGCAGGAGGGCACTCGTCAGTCGATTGTCATCACTGAGCTGCCATACCAGGTCAACCCGGACCGCATGATTGCCAACATCGCAGATCAGGTCAAGGATGGTCGTCTACAGGGCATTGCCTCCATTGATGACGAATCCGATCTGAAGTGGGGCATGCGCATCGTCGTCAAGCTCAAGCGCGACGCCGTGCCGCGTGTGGTGCTGAACAACCTGTACAAGCACTCCCAGCTGCAGACCAGCTTCGGTGCGAACATGCTCGCCATCGTCGACGGTGTGCCGCGTACGCTGCGCATTGACCAGATGGTGACGCTGTACGTCGCCCACCAGATTGAGGTCATTGTCCGACGGACCCAGTTCCGCCTGGACGAGAAGGAAAAGCGTGCCCATATCCTGCGTGGTCTGGTCAAGGCCCTGGATATGTTGGACGAGGTCATCGCCCTGATTCGCCGGTCTGCCACGGTCGATACCGCGCGCACGGGCTTGATGGGTCTGCTCGACATCGACGAGATTCAGGCTGACGCCATTTTGGCGATGCAGCTGCGTCGCCTGGCTGCTCTGGAGCGCCAGAAGATTATTGACGAGTTGGCTGAGATCGAGCTCGAGATCGCCGACCTGAAGGACATCCTGGCCAAGCCGGAGCGTCAGCGCGCCATCGTTAAGGAAGAGCTGGGCGAGGTCGTGGAGAAGTACGGCGATGACCGTCGTACCCAGATCGTGGCCGCTGAGGGCGACGTCACCGAAGAGGACCTCATCGCCCGCGAAAACGTGGTCGTGACCATTACCTCCACGGGCTACGCCAAGCGCACCAAGGTCGATGCCTACAAGGCACAGCGCCGTGGTGGCAAGGGCGTACGCGGCGCGGACCTGAAGCAGGACGACATCGTCCGCCACTTCTTCGTCTGCTCCACGCACGACTGGATTCTGTTCTTCACCAACAAGGGGCGCGTCTACCGTCTCAAAGCCTACGAACTGCCGGAGGCCACTCGCGCCGCCCGCGGTCAGCATGTCGCCAACCTGCTGGAATTCCAGCCGGAAGAGCGCATCGCCGAGGTGCTGCAGATTCAGAGCTACCAGGACAGCCCGTACCTGGTGCTGGCCACCAGCGAAGGCAAGGTCAAGAAGTCCCGCCTGGAGGACTACGAGTCTGCTCGCTCCGCTGGCCTGATTGCCATCAACCTGCGCGAAGGCGACTCCCTCATCGGTGCTCGTCTGTGCTCTGCTGACGATGACCTGCTGCTCGTCTCTGAGCGTGGCCAGGCCATCCGCTTTACGGCTTCCGACGACGCGCTGCGCCCGATGGGCCGCGCCACCGCCGGTGTCCAGGGCATGCGCTTCAAGGGCGACGACAAGCTGCTCAGCATGGTCGTGGTCGAGGAAGAGCACAACCTGCTGGTCGCCACGACCGGCGGCTTCGGCAAGAAGACCAAGCTCAGCGAGTACACCCCGCAGAACCGCGGCGGTATGGGCGTGCTGACGCTCAAGTACGACCCGAAGCGTGGACCGCTGATGGGTGCCCTGGTGGTCGACAACGACGACGAAATCTTCGCTGTCACCTCCGCCGGCGACATCATCCGCACCAACGTCAACGAGATTCGCGCCACCTCGCGTGCCACTAAGGGCGTGCGCCTGGTCAACCTCGCTGACGGCGTGGAACTGCTGGCTATCGACCGCAACGTCGAGGATGAGGGCGAAGAGACCGCTTCTAAGGTCTCTGAGGCCGGAACCTTGGACGTAGTCCCGAAGCGCACCGGCGCGACCAAGAGCACCGGTGCCGCTGAGTCCGGTGACTCGGAGGCGGAGAAGGAGTAAGCGTATGGCCGAAACTAACTTGGTAGTCGACAAGGTGAGCCCCTGGTCCGCCATGCGCATTACGGCGGCCACTGGTTTCATTGGCTTCCTCGTCTGGCTTGCCGCGGTTGGCCTGCTCTACCTCTTGCTCTCCGGGATGGGATTGCTCGCTCCGATTAGTGAAATGGTCGGCGGGGAGGATTCCATCAGCGCGGGTCTCGTCCTTGGCCTGGCGGCCGCTGTAGGAGCGCTGTGGTGGGTGCTGTCGATTGGGCTCATGGCCCTCGGCGCGGTCATCTACAACGCTTGCGGCGGTCTCGTCGGAGGTCTCAAGATTTCGCTTGCCGACGACGACTAGGCTGCCTAGCCTCCCGCTGGCCCCGGTGTCACCCCCGTTCGGTGGCCCCGGGGCCGCGTTGGTTCAGAGGTGTTTTCAGTGATCTGGTTATGGAGTAGCCGTAATGACTACTTAATGACTGCTTTTTAACTCAATATTTAGGCCTCTGACCAGGCGATTTGTGAAGTGTCATGGTTACGGGTTAAGTTATATCTCGTTCCACGGGGCCTATAGCTCAGGCGGTTAGAGCACTTCGCTGATAACGAAGGGGTCGGAGGTTCAAGTCCTCCTAGGCCCACTGCCGAACAAGGTATAATTGCTCGGTGTACGGGGCTTTAGCTCAATTGGTAGAGCACCTGCTTTGCAAGCAGGAGGTCAGGGGTTCGATTCCCCTAAGCTCCACAAGGAACAAAATCCCCCGGTCGTAAGGCCGGGGGATTTTTGCGTTTTGGGGATGTAGAAGGGGAGGGGGCAAGAACGCCGAGTTACTGACTGCGTTTATGACAAAAATGGC